>CAVCDR010000035.1:0-6586 GCA_963601025.1 Agathobacter sp.
TCATAAGGTACTGGATATAAATAAGATTCCTCGCTCATTGTTTGATGGAATGCAGTATCAAATACAAATACATGTTCAATATCTGGTAACGCTTCGCAAAATGTCTTATAACATACTAAGTGTGCGGGATTATGTAAAGGAGCTAATACACACAATTCGTCAACTTTCTTTACAACATCTTCATCTACTTTAACAGAACCATTAAAGTAGCTACCACCTTGGACAATTCTATGTCCAGCGCCCTTAATTTCATTTAATTCTTTAACAATTCCATACTTAATTAAAGCTTCTAGTAATAAATCTACAGCCTTTTTATGATTTGGAATTTCTACATCTGTAGTAATCTTTTCACCATTTACATTAATAGTAAAAATACCCATCTTTTGACCAATTCTTTCAGCTACACCAGAAGTTAAAACTTTTTCTTCAGGCATTTGGAATAATTGGAATTTTAAAGAAGAACTACCGGAATTAACCGCAATTACTTTTGACATTATTTACCCCCTGTTTAGTTTCTTAAGTTCTTTAATATATTTTCTTGGAACATCTAAGTCCTTATCCATTTTATCAATTAATGTATCAAACGTCTTAGCATTTTTAATTAAATTCAACTTTTCTTCATATTCGTTCATTTGGCTAATACTACGATTAATTAAATCTGAAATAGCGCTTTTAGATACATTATAATTAGTTGCAATCTCACTCATGGATAAATCATCATAATAATAATCGTTTAATACTTCAACTTGATGATCAGTTAAAAGACTTCCATAATAATCAAATAAGATGTTTCCATCAATCTTATTTAACATTAGGATCTCCAATAATGCTATAAAGATATAAATCAAAATCAAATGGCTTAATATCTTCCATAGTCTCGCCTAATGTAATAAATCTAACCGGTATACCAAGGACGTTTTTAATTGCGATAACAATACCACCTTTTGAAGTACCATCCATTTTCGTTAGAATAATACCTGTTAAATCAGTAACTTCGTTAAATAAAGTAGCTTGTGACATACCATTTTGACCAGTATTCGCATCAAGAACTAGCCATACATTATGTGGTGCACCTTCTATTTCCTTGCCTACTACACGACGCATTTTTGCAAGTTCAGCCATTAGATTAACTTTAGTTTGAAGTCTACCTGCAGTATCACATAATAAGATATCAATATTTTTTTCCTTAGCGTAACGACAAGCATTTACAAGTACTGAACTTGGGTCTTCGTTTTCCTTGCCAGCCACAAAATCAACACCTACCCTATTAGCCCATTCTTCAAGTTGTTTAATGGCACCAGCTCTAAAGGTATCAGCTGCCGCAAGACAAACTTTCTTGCCTTGATTTTTATACATATTCGCAAGCTTTGCGCAAGTACTAGTCTTACCAGAACCATTTACACCAACCATTAATATAACTGTTGGACCATTTTCATTATAGATAATTGGATCTTCAGCCTTTTCTTTATAAATAGAATCAAAAGTCTCAAGTAGGATATCCATGACATCTTCTTGTCTTAAATATAAGTAATCTTGGGTTTCTTTAAAGAAAGTATCACAAATCTTTTCGGCTGTCTTATAACCAATATCGCTTTCAATTAAAGTAATCATCAATTGTTCTACAAAGTCTTCTTTATTTTTGGTATTGTTTTCGGTAATAAAACGAAGTTTCTTACCTAAAGCGTTATTGGTCTTGGCAAAACCGCTTAAGTATTTACTTTGATCCTTTTTACCAGTAATGGCTTCTTTTAAAGAAGAGAAAAAACTCATAAATTATTGTTCTCCTTTACTTGCGTTATTATCTGCTAGTTCTATCGCATCAACTAACTTAACTTTAAGCATTTGTGATACACCACGTTGTTGCATGGTTACACCATATAAAGTATCACATTGTTCCATAGTGCCTGGACGATGGGTAATGATTAAGAATTGACATACATTTGAGAATTGTTTTACATACTTCGCAAATCTTTCAACATTAGCTTGGTCTAGTGCTGCCTCAACCTCATCAAAGATGATTAAAGGTGAAGGCTTAACTTTGATGATGGTAAATAGTACACATAGGGCAATTAATGTCTTTTCACCACCTGAGAATAGTCTAATAGACTTAACTTGTTTACCAGGAGGTTGTACATCAATATCGATACCGGTATTTAGAATATCTTCTTCATCCTCTAATACCAATTTAGCTCTACCACCGCCAAATAAGGCCTTGAATGTATCATTTAAATTATCATTAATCTTATCAAAAGTATCCTTGAATTGTTTCTTCATGATTTCATCCATTTCTTCAATGGCATCTAAAATCTTATCTCTAGAAGCAATCAAGTCATCATAATTCTTCTTTAAGAATTCATAACGGGTATTAACTTCATTATATTCTTCAGGAGCTGACATATTGATATTGCCAAGAGAAGCAATATCATTTCTTAAAGCCAACACTTCATCTCTTTCATTACCCGTAATTTCATATTCAATATGACTTAAAGCATATTCATAAGTCATTTGATATTCGCTAGCTAAACGATTTAAATTGTTCTCTAATTTAGTTTCAATAACTGCCTTATCCTTACTTAAATTCAAGATAGAATTGTTTGCACTTTCGGATTGCTTACGCATAATACGAAGCTGTTGGTCACGTCTATCTATTTCTGCGGATAGCTTCATTCTCTCTTCTCTTTTTAGTTTTAATGATGTAGATAGTTCATCCCTTAACGAGTAAGCATTAGCTAAAGAAGAAACAATTTCATTATCGAATGATTGATTATTTTCAACATTTTCAGGATTAATTAAAGCATAATCATTCTTTAACTTTTCATATTTAGCTCTTTTTACATCAACTAAAGGCTCAATTTGCGCAATGCTTATACGTTTTTCCGTTAATTCATTTTCAACTTTAGTCTTTTCTTCAACAATCTTATTAAATTCTTTATTAGCTAACTCAGCTTTAGCACTTAAAGAAACTAGTTCATTTTTATTTCTTTCTAGTTCGCTAGTAGCAGTAACAATACTGGTTTCATTTTTAACCTTACCGCCAGTCATATAACCACCCTTGTGGACTATATCGCCATCAAGGGTAACAATCTTATAGTTGTATTTTAATAAAGCTGCTAGATTATTGGCATTTTCAAGCGTATCACAAACAATGATATTGCCAAGTAAACTATCGGTTACGATATCGTATTGTTCCTCGTTATAGACAAAATCCGCCATAACACCGATATAGCCATTAGTATTTTCACAAACAATCAAGTCTTCTTGTTTTAAATCATGTTCCTTTAATACGGTAATAGGTAAAAATGTTGCCCTACCTGATTTGTTACGCTTTAAGAAGTTAATACAATTTCGAGCAGCTTCTTCATCTCTTGTAATAATGTTATAAGTAGCATTAGCCAAAGCGCTGGCCAAAGCATATTCATAAGACTCATGAGCTTCAATCACTTGTCCTACAACACCTAATACACCATAGAAAGACTTTTGATTAGACATAATAGCTTTAACACCAGCTTGAGCATTAGATGAAAAAGGATCTTTTAATAGATTTTCTAATACTGCAATACGATTTTGTAATCTAAAGCTAGCATTATTTGTCTCTTCTTTCTTTAAAGAGGCATCAGCTAATTTTAAAGCTAATTCACCAAGATTTTCATTTAATAGCTTAAGCTCATTATTTAACGTATTTAAACGATTTACACGATCCTCATACTCAAATTTAGCTTCATCTAACATATTTTTAGTTTCAGCTATCTTTTCCTTGCTAGAGCCCATTTCTAAAGCATATTTACGCTTTTCATCAAGTTCTACTTTACGAGTCTCAAGCTTTTGGATTTCATTGATGACATTAACTAACTTTTCTTGGATTTGATTTAATTGTTTATCATATTCCTTTAAGTTATTACGAGCCTCAAGATTATTATTCTCATTAACTTGAACACTTGTATTATTCATTGTTAAAGTTGTTTCTAAATCAAACAAGCTCTTATCAATTTCGCTTTTTTGATTATTGTATTGTTTAATCTCCTCAACTAAAACAGCCGTCTCAATCTCCTCGAGACGCTTTTTCTTTTCACGATATATTTCAGCTTTACGAGCTTGTCTTTTTAAAGGTGAAACTTGTCTTTCTAGTTCATCTAAAATGTTTTGTGCTTTATCTAAATTTTCTTTAGTACGTTCAAGCCTAGCAATAGACTCCATCTTTCTTTTCTTATATTTAGAAACACCAGCCGCTTCTTCAAAGATACCTCTTCTTTCATATGGTTTAGCATCCGCAAACCCTACGACATTACCCTGTGAGATAATTGATAAAGAGTCTTTGCCAAGTCCTGAATCAAGTATCAAATCAATAACATCCTTTAATCTAACTACATTATGATTAATTAGATATTGAGCTTCACCCTCATTGGCATAAATTCTTCTTGAAACTTCAATTTCATCATCATTAGAATTAAGTACTCTTTGACTATTATCAAAAACAAGAGTTACTTCTGCCATGCTTACAGCCTTACGACTTTCTGATCCCGCAAAAATAACATCCGTCATCTTCTCGCCTCTTAAAGATTTGACACTTTGTTCACCAAGTACCCATCTTATGGCATCTGAGATATTAGATTTGCCGCAACCATTTGGTCCAACAACACCAGTTACGGAATCTTCAAAATTTATTACTGTTCGATCCGCAAAGCTTTTAAAACCTTGCATCTCAATGCGCTTTAAAAACATTTATTAATTCTCCTAAACATTATTATACAAGATTATAAACTCTCTTGAAGGGTTAGATTTTTAACCCACTTTTCTTTTCTCACCATTCTATAAGCGATAAAAGCTTTTAAAAAGTCCGTACTTTGGCCAATAATATAAACAAACAATACTGGAAGGCTTGTCTTGTAAGCTAACAAGGCAACAATTGGAATATTAAAGGCCCACATAAAACAAGAGTCCATAAACATCGTATTACGTGTATCTCCTCCTGTTCTTAGCGTAAAGAAACATTGTGTATTAAACATATACAATATATAGAAAAAGGCCATAACTAAAATAAATTGTTTAGCTAGATTTAATGAATCTATTGAAACTTTTGAATATAGATAAGGAACAATCAAAGTACTTGAAGCCATTAATAAGCCAAATACAAGTGACAACATCATACTAAAACAAATTAGTTTATATGCATTATCTTTAGCTTCTTTTAGTTTATTAGCTCCAAGTGGCGTACCAACTAATATTGTAGTAGCAGTGGCCATACCAGCAAATAATATAAAGAACAAATCAGATACGGTAACCGAAATACTATAAGCTGTATTTACAAGCGCACCTCTACTTGAATAGCACTTAATCAAAGTAGTCATACCAAATTGCCATAATGTTTCATTAAGAATTAACGGTATAGCCTTAATAACAATCTTTTTAGCTAAGCTACTTTCAAAGTTAAAAATCTTGGTAACGCTACTATTAAAGACATACTCATATTTATGTAAACAATATAGATATAAAATAGCTTCAATAAGTCTAGCTAAAACAGTTGCAATAGCGGCACCCTTTACGCCTAAGGCAGGTAATCCTAAATGGCCAAATATTAATAGATAGTCAAAGACAATATTGATAATTAAGGAAACAAAAGACATAATAACCGGAAGCTTTGTCTCACCTGTCGCCCTTAAAGCTTGCGATATAGGAAATGATATACCAAGTGGTAAATATGATAGACAAGCAATCCTAATATACTCACTACCACATTTAATTATTTCAGGATCACTTATTATAAAACCAATTATCTTTTCCGGGATTAAACAAGCCATTAAAAAGAATACAAGTATTAAAGTATAGGAAGATACAATAGAAAAACGGAATGATTGTTTCATATGTTCAGAATCTTTAGCTCCGTTATATTGAGATAAAAAGATAATACATGAAACAATTAAGCCATTTACTGCATATTGGCAAATGCTATAAAAACGATTAGCACAGGCAACGCCACTTACCGCAACATCACCTAATTCTCCAACCATTAAGTTATCTACTAAATTTACACTAGCTACAATTAATTGTTGAAACATTAAAGGTATCGCTACCATTAGGCATGTCTTAATTAATTTTTTATCAGCTAAAGTCTTTCTTAAATATCCAAAAAGCATAATAATATATTAACATATTAGTCTATTATTACGGGATTAATTTGGTTTTTATCAATACTATTATTTTCAAACAATACTTTTTCAATTATTTCAATATGATTATCTTTAAAAGCTAATGTATATTCATTTATACCATCACATAGTAAATAATTATCATTATTTATATATTTAACGAACGGATTACGCTTAATATACATAAGTGTTCTATGCCCCTTTATTAAAACATATGGTCTAATAGTAATACCATTTCTTTGTTTATACGCTTCAATTAGGTCATAAACCATATTATCAGTTAATTCACTGCTTAACATTATCTTTTTAAACCCCAATCTACTTAATAGTTCATAGGCGTAAGAATTAGATACATTTAAGGTATAGTAAGCTATCTTTTCGCCCTTATTTAATAGCCCACCTATCTCACTTATAACATTATTATGATATGTACAATCATTATT
>CAVCDR010000036.1:0-21522 GCA_963601025.1 Agathobacter sp.
AATTCAAGTAGTAGTTTTCCCAGAAGCTCGGTCATTTATGGCCGAGTAGTTCACCATATAGCTCTTTATCTTACTATAAGCGCCTTTAGGTCTTCTACACTGTCATTCTCATCGTCATACCAAAGCCACTTTTGAACGTTAGCCATAAACCATTCTTTGGAAGATAGTATCAAGGCGATAGAACCACAAGATGTAAAAGTGCCGTTGGCATACCAATTCTCTGAATCTTTAACCATATTTCTTTCTTCAAAGGCATTTGAAATATATGAATTCATTTTATTAAGAGTATATTTACCTTCTTTTAAGATTTTATTTTCATCTAATTCGACAAGCATTTTCATCATGATATCTAGCCTCTAATTTAGCGCTTTTATATAGTCATATTGTACCGTGCTCAAAAAGATTGAATCGTAAGATAGGAGATATGTTTAGTAAATAAAAGAGAATCTTGACAATTCTCTATTACATGTTGTTAATATGCCTTATAGCCGTCTACTCCCTTGAATGAACAATAGCCATCATCAGCCATTACAGTACTGCCGTTTATGGCACTAGCTTCAGGAAGAGACATTAGCCAAATGGCGTTGGCGATTTCTTCTGGCATAATGATACGACCTTTCATATGTAGCTTTGAGCCAATTTCCTCGATTGGTTTATCAATCATTCCTGTTTTAACCCATCCCGGGGCAACCGATAATACTCTAATACCATAAGGGGATAGTTCTCTAGCCATGGCTTGCGTTAACATTTTTACGCCACCCTTACTAGCATGATAGCCAATAGCTTCTGTATTGGCCATAAAGCCGTCAATGGAGCCAACATTAATAATTACGCCGCTATTCTTTTTTACCATTTCTCTAGCTACTAATTGGCTTAAGTTAATGGTTCCCATTAAATTGATATTGATGGTCTTTTGAATATCATTTAAATCTAATTCTAGAAAAGATCCTCTATTTCCTACAACTCCTGCAACATTGGCTAAGACATCCACTTTTCCATATTTGTCTTTTACAATTTCCATTACTTTCTTACAGTCTTCAATATTAGAGACATCGGCTTTAATAAAGGTTACTTCACCGATTTTAGCTAATTCATTAAAGGCTTCTTCATTTTCGTGTCTTCCTAAAATGATTACTTTATCTTTACATGATAGAAACTTTTTGGCGGTAGCGAATCCTATTCCTTTTGTGCCACCTGTTACAATTACTACTTGATCCATAAATACCTCTTTTCTTAATTATTGTAATATGATAATAATTTCACAAGTGTACGGTTTATCTTATAGTGTATAAGGGAAAACCTTTACGTTGGATTGTTAATTTGATAAGTTAATGTTATGAATGATAGACAAGTAATTTCTTTTTTAAAGATTGTTGAATGTGGCAGTTTTACTAGGGCAGCTAAAGAAAGTTATATTTCAGTAGCGGCTATTATTGAACAAATTGATAGATTAGAAGAAGATTTAAACACTTCTTTATTTATCAGATCTTCAAAGGGTATTAAGTTAACTAATGATGGTGAAGTCTTTTACGATTGTTTTGTTAGGATGAAGAACACTTATGATGAAGCTTTATCTAAAGTAACAAATAAATCTAATACTATAAAGATAGGGATAGCCTATAGTCAATATCCAAAGTTTTTAATGGATGTTTGTAAGATGTATCTTAAAAAACATGATGTGTCTTTTTCTTTTGTTGAACTTCCATATAGTGAACATCTTGATGGCTTAAGAAATAATAAGATTGATATAAGTGTTATTGCTAGACCTAGGAGTGATAAGCTTGATGGTTTAACTTATAAGGAATTATGCAGGGATACTTATGCCTTTGGCATGAGTGATAGCCATCCTCTTTCTAATAAGAAGATTATTAATAAGGATATGTTAGTTGATACAACAATACTTTGTGGTGCCTACGATTATATGGAATATCCTTTTAAGGATATGCTTAAGGATTGTGGTAATTTAAAGACTATTGATAGTGAATATAACTTTAATATAAGAGCTAATGCGAAGTTTAATGATTCAATATTGGTATTCCATAGTCTTTGGTCAAATAGTTATACTTCAATATTAAAGGTAGTACCTTCTAATATCGATGCGGGTGGCATTGGACTAGTATATAGAAATAATGATGAGGATAAATTAGATTCTTTAATTAATAGTTTTAAGTCTATTTTTAGCAAATAACACAACTATATAAATAATACATAGTACGCCAAGAAAATACAAGTGTTTTTATATAGGAAACAAATAATTTATGAAAATATTTTCAAAAACAATGAAAATATTTAACATTTTTTGTTGACAGTGTTTTTCATGATGCGTAAAATAAAGCTTATTAAGGGAGGGATGTTTATAATGAAAAAATTATTTACATTACTACTTTCTTTATTTCTATTAGTTGGATGTGGTGGAAGTAAAGAAGGTACAGATGGTACTGCAGATACAGATTCATCTACATCTAGTGATAAGACTGTAACTGTAGTTTCTTCATTGGATGTTATTTCAATGGATACGGCTGTTGCGACTGATGGTACATCATTCATTGCACAAACTATGTGTCTTGCAGGTTTGATGGAACTAGATGAAAACCAAAATCCTATTCCAGATTTAGCTGAAAGTTATACAGTTAGTGATGATGGCCTAGTTTATACTTTCAAGATTCGTGATGACGCTAATTGGTCAAATGGTGATCCAGTTACAGCTGCCGACTTCGTATATGGTTGGCAAAGAGTTGTAGATCCAGAAATCGCAAGTGAATATAACTGGATGATGGAAACTGCAAATATCGTAAATGGTAATTGCTACGACGCTGATAGCGGCTTAACTAAAGAAGATTTAGGTGTTAAGGCTCTTGATGAGAAGACTTTAGAAGTTACATTAAATAAGCCTACTGGTTTCTTCTTAAGCTTAATGGCTTTCCCAGTATTCTTCCCAGCAAATCAAGCATTTGTTGAGAGTTGCGGTGACCAATATGCATTATCAGTAGACAATATCTTGAGCTGTGGTCCTTACACATTCTCTGCTTGGACAGCTGGTTATTCATATGAATTTGATTTAAATGAAGGCTATTGGGATTATGACAACTATGTTGCAGCTAACGGTGCTGAAAAGGTTGTATTCCGTGTAATCGCTGATACTCAAACTTCATTACTTGAATATGAAAGTGGTAACCTTCAAACAGTTATCTTATCTGGTGAACAAGTAAACGCTAATAAGGATGCTGAAGGTTATACTTCTAAATTAACTGGTTACTTATACTACTTACTATTAAATATCAATAATAGTGATAGTGAAGATTTACAAAACTTAAATATTAGACAAGCATTAAGTTATGCATTAGATAGAGAAACTATTGCTGCAGCATTAAATGATGGATCTGTTGCTGCTGAAGGTATCGTACCATTCGCATTAGCTGGTAATCCTGAAACTGGTGCTGACTTTAGAGATGATAGTGGCAAACTTGTTTCTTATGATGTAGAAACAGCTAAGAAATACTATGCTGATGGTGTTGCCGAACTTGGTCATGATGTAACTATTGAATTATTGTATGGTACTGATGAAGGTGATTCTGTAATCAAGGCTGCTGAACAAATTCAATCATATTTAGAAGAAGTTGGTTTCACTGTTAACCTAAATGGTAAACCTAAGAAAGAAAGATTAAGTCTTCAAACTGAACACTCATTCCAAGTTTCTCTAACTCGTTGGGGTCCTGACTATGGTGATCCTCAAACTTACATGGATTTATTCTTAAGTACAAATACTTCTAACAACCAAGGTGGTTGGGCTAGTGTTCTATATGATGATGAAGTATTAGATGCTGAAAGTGGTCAAGTAAGTGCACTTGAAAGATGGAATGATTTCGTTGAAGCTGAAAAAGTACTAGTTGCTGATGAAGCTGCTGTAATTCCAGTATTCCAAGCTGGTGGTGCTATGTTAATTTCTCCAAGCATTTCTGGTATCCAATTCCATAGTGCTGGTGTTGATAACTATCGTCATATTACTGTTAAGTAATTTGATTTAAAAAACTTATTAATGGTTAGAGCGATTGTGAAATCGCTCTAATTATTATAGAGGAGACTTATGAAAAAATATGTGTTTAAAAGAATAATGATGTCTCTGGCAACTCTACTTGTTATTCTATTAGTTTTATTTATTCTAATGGACTTAATGCCAGGTTCACCATTTAATGATGAAAAGCTTACAGAGGCTCAAAAGGCTTTATTGTATGCTAAATATGGATTAGATCAGCCAATTTTAGTGCGCTTTTTTCTTTATGTGAAGAATATGCTTACTGGTGATTTGGGTGTTTCTTATGCGATTAATAAGAACTTCCCAATTAGTTCTATGGTTTCTGAAAGATTAGGCATTTCAATTTTGGTTGGTATTATGGCTATGGTTATTGGTACAATATTTGGACTTGTTTTAGGTATTTTATCAGCACTAAATCATAATACTTGGATTGATAACTTGTGTTCGGCTATTTCGGTAATTGGTGTATCTGTTCCATCTTATGTTTGCGCCTTACTTTTATGTTATTTTATTGCCTACAAATTAAAGTGGTTCCCTATTTTATATAATCAAAAGACGCCTTTTTCTTCTCTTGTATTGCCTGCAATCGCCTTATCTGTATCACCTACAGCTAATATTGCAAGATTTACAAGATCAGAAATGATTGATGTATTAAATAGTGACTATATCCTTTTAATTCAATCTAAGGGTGTAAAAAACTATAAGATGATTCTTAAGCATGCCTTAAGAAATGCATTGATTCCGGTTGTTACAGTTATGGGACCAATCCTAGTTAACCTTATGACTGGTTCAAGTGTAATTGAAAAGATATTTGGTATTCCAGGCATTGGTTCACTTATGATTTCTGGTATTCAACAAAATGACTATAACGTTACAATTGCTTGTGCCTTTGTTTATTCAGCGATGTTTATCGTGATGATGCTTATAGTTGATATCTTATATGGTGTAATTGATCCACGTATTAGAGTTACAAAGGAGGGCAAGTAAATGACTATTTATAATCATGAATTTACAGATGATGATTTTACTTTCGCTCATCAAAAGGATGAAAAGCTAATTGATACTAACTATAAGGCAACCAGTTATGCTCATGATGTATGGTGCAACTTTAAGAAGAATAAGGGTGCCTTAGTTGGTGCGATTATTGTTATTATCATTGTCTTATTGGCTTTAATTGGCCCTCATATGACTGAACATACTTATAAATCAATTATTCATGGCCATGAGTGTTTAACGCCTAGAGTTCCTGTGCTTGAAAAGCTTGGTGTCTTTAATGGCTACTATAAGGGCAATAATCAATATACTGGCGATTTAGAGAGTGTTTATTATTGGTTTGGAAGTGATACTCAAGGTAGAGATATTTGGACTCGTGTATGGGAAGGTACTAGAGTTTCGTTGCTTATTGCCTTTGCAGCAGTTGTGATTGATATTGTAATTGGTATGGTCTATGGTACTATTTCAGGTTTCTTTGGTGGCAAAGTTGATATGGTTATGCAAAGATTTGCGGAAATTCTAAATGGTGTTCCAACATTGGTTGTTGTTACATTGTTGGGTTTGGTGCTTCCTCAAGGTGTTGTTTCCATCATTTTCTCACTAATGATTACTGGTTGGATTGGTATGGAAAGAATTGCTAGAGCGCAAGTTTTAAAAGTTAAGGAACAAGAATATGTATTAGCTTCAAGAACCTTGGGTGCTAGTAAGTTTAGTTTAATTATTAACGATATCTTACCAAATATATTTGGTCAAGTAATCGTTACTAGTATGTTCTCTATTCCAAATGCTATATTCCTAGAAGCATACTTATCGTTCTTAGGACTTGGTGTTCCAGCTCCACTTGCTTCACTTGGTTCTTTGGTTTCTGATGGTTACAAGTCAATGACAACATTCCCTCATATTTTATTAATTCCAGTTGTTGTACTTGCGTTATTAATGTTAAGTTTTAACTTATTTGCAGATGGATTAAGAGATGCATTTGATCCAAAGATGAATAATAGATAGGAGAGTCTTATGTCAGAAAAATTTAAACGTGATAAAAAAGATCGTGTCTTATCTATAAGAGACTTAAATATTTCTTTTAAAACCAACTATGGTGTTGTTAATGCGATAAGAGGTATTAGGTTTGACTTATTCAAGGGTGAAACAGTGGCCATTGTTGGTGAATCTGGAAGTGGTAAGTCAGTTACGATTAAGACTATCATGGGTATTCTTGATTCTAATGGTGTGATTGATTCTGGTTCTATTGTCTATAACTATACTGATGAAAATGGTAAGGAACAATCTGCTGATTTAGTACAAATGAGTCAAAAGGATATTCGTTATAAGTTCTGTGGTAAAAAGATTGCCATGGTATTCCAAGATCCTATGACTTCTTTAGATCCAACAATGACTATTGGTAAACAAATCATGGAGCCAATGCTTGAACATAAGAAGATTTCAAGAGAGGATGCTAAGAAAAGAACATTAGAATTATTAGATGAAGTAGGTATTGAAAATCCCGAGAAGCGTTTTAAACAATATCCACATGAATTATCTGGTGGTATGAGACAAAGAGTGGTTATTGCGATTGCGCTAGCTTGTGATCCGGATGTCCTAATTTGTGATGAGCCAACCACTGCTCTTGATGTTACTATTCAAGCTAAGATTCTTGAACTTATTAAAAAGCTACAAAAGGAAAAGAATATTTCAGTTATCTATATTACCCATGACTTAGGTGTTGTAGCTAAGGTTGCAGATTATGTTGCGGTAATGTATGCGGGTCGTATTATTGAAAAAGGTTCAATCAATGAAATATTCTATGATCCTAGACATCCATATACTTGGGGATTACTCGCTAGTATGCCTGATACGGAGACTAATTCAAGAAGATTATTTGCGATTCCAGGTACGCCACCTAATCTTATGAGCAAGATTAAGGGTGATGCTTTTGCACCTAGAAATCCATATGCTTTAAAGATTGACTATGAAGAAGAGCCGCCAATGTTTGATGTGGGTGGCCAACATAGAGTTTGTTCATGGTTATGTGATCCTCGAGCTCCAAAGGTTGAACTTCCTGAAGATTTAAAGGAACGTATTGCGAAGATGAAAAAGGAGGCTGGATTAAATGGTTAATGATAAGAAAGTATTATTAGAAGTTGAAGGCCTTAAACAATATTTCCCTATTACTAAGACTTATACTACTAAGGCTGTTGATGGCATTAGTTTTAAGATTTATGAAGGTGAGACATATGGTCTAGTTGGTGAATCAGGTTCGGGTAAGTCAACCACTGGTAGATCAATTATTCGTTTGTATGATCCTACCGCTGGTAAAATTATCTTTGATGGCAAGGATATCTCAGGTAAGATGGATAAGGAAACTGAGAAGTATCTTAGAACGAATATGCAGATGATTTTCCAAGATCCTATGGCTTGTTTAAATCCTAGAAAGAAGGCTTCGCAAATTATTGCAGAGGGTCTAGAAATTCATAAGGATTATAAGGATAAGAAGGAACTTGAAGAGAAAGTTTATAATATCTTGGATAAGGTAGGTTTATCTTCTGAGCAAGCTACACGTTTCCCTCACCAATTCTCTGGTGGTCAAAGACAAAGGCTTGGTATCGCTAGAGCTCTAGTTATGAATCCAAAGCTAGTTATTGCGGATGAGTGTATTTCGGCTCTTGATGTATCTATTCAAGCTCAAGTGGTTAATATGATGAAGGACCTTCAAGAAGAACTTGGTACCACATACTTATTCATTGCCCATGACTTAAGTATGGTTAAGTATATTTCTGATCGTATTGGTGTTATGCATCTAGGCCATATCGTTGAGACGGGTACTACTGATGAAATCTTCTTTAATCCTATTCATCCTTATACTAAGTCACTATTAAGCGCTATTCCTCATCCTAATCCTATTGTGGAAAAGGGTCGTAAGGCTCTTTCTTATGATAAGGATAAAGAGGGTGTTGATTACACTAAGGGAACTTATCATAATCTAAGCGATACACATGTAGTACTTGCTACTGAAGAAGAGTTTGCTAAGTGGAATAGTAAATAATATTAAAAGAGATTGTGCTAACAATCTCTTTTAATATGTGCTTATCTATTTTTAAAGTGTTTTAATACTTCTTCACTAGATACCCATCCTTCTTCTATATCTGATTTAAAACCTTCATCTAATTTTTCTAACAAGACGATTTGAGCATTAATCATTTCTTGTCTATGTTTATCTCCTCTTGTCCTTCTTCCTCTAATATTCTTAATAAATCATTTTGATACTCATTCAACATCATAATCCTCCTTTCTTATAACATAATAGTCTGTTTTTCCATAAATCTTCTTAACATAAAGGCACAAAAATAAGGGAATGTTATCATCGAATCACTATAGCCTATATTATTGTAGGAAAATTTAATACCATGTTTTATATCCTTGTATTTAGGATCGTTGATTAGATTTATCATTGAAACAGCTTTACCATTTTTAGCTTTAACTTCAATTGGGACAAGTTCATTTTTACTTCTTATAAAGAAGTCTTGTTCAAGCGAACCTTCATCTTTCTTATAGTAGAATAGGCCATAGTCTTGTTTTCTAAGAGCTTCAGCTATAAAGTTTTCATATAGAGCGCCTTTGTATACTCCTAAATTTTTGTTTTGTCTTAAATCATCTTGTGCTTCTTTATCTAAAGCGGCAATAAGAAGTCCGGTATCAGGAATATAAATTTTAAACTTGCTTTCGTCATAGTTTCCTTTTAGAGGCAATTCTGGATAATTTAGGCAATAGCACAAGGATACAATTCCAGCATCACTTAGCCATTCTATGCATCCGACATATTCTCTTGACCTAGCCGATCTCGCAACCATACTGTACTTAAATTTTTTATTCTCTTTGGCTAGCTGAGCAGGGATACTGCGATATACCGAAATAATCTTCGTTTGATCTAACCCTTCGGCATATTTTCGTACATCTTCTTCATAATCTAAAATTATCTGTCTTTGCATATTTAAGGTATTGGAAAAATTTTTATTTTCAATATATGAAGAAACGATAGCTGGCATACCACCTAGTACGCAGTAATCAAGAAATAGTTTTCTAAATACATCAAACTGAAGATTTGAAAAAGGTTCAAGGGCAAGCATTTTATCTAAAATAGTATTGATTTGTTCACCTGAATAATTCAAAGCCCATAAAAATTCTTCAAAGTCCATTGAAGACATCTCATAGTCGGTTTTATAGCCAACAGAGTTACTATGAATCTTTTTGTAGTTAATCCCAAGCAATGAGCCACTACATATCACGTCATATCTTTTGTCTATGCAGAATGATTTAAGGCTTGTAGCTATATCAGGATAATCTTGTATTTCATCAAAAATGATTAATGTATTTGGTTCATTAAGTTTTTTGCTTGGATCAACAAAAGAAATGCTTCGTATTACCGATTCAACATCATACCCTTCATCAACAATAACTTTATATTTTTTCTCAATTGCAAAGTTAATATATATAACATTATCGTATTCTTCATTTGCAAAATTCATAATACTGGCAGTTTTGCCTATTTGTCTTGCGCCTTTTATGATCAAAGGCATGTGATCAGGATTGCTTTTCCAAGCTTTAAGATAATTATCTATTTTTCTTTTTAAGTACATATTGTTCACCTTTTTACAAATAGATTATACAAAAAAATCACGTTTTCAGAAGATAAATCGGTCGTTTTATCACATTTTTGGAGGATAAAAGTAAAGATTTTTCACGTTTTCCCAAAATTAACTATAACATTATACAAACATTATACAGACATTATATGAACATTATACCGGCAGAAAAACACCTATTTATGGGCGTATTTACACTTTTTAGATAATTTTAAGGGTAGACATTATACGCAACATGATATGATTTAAAAAAGCTCACGACTAATTATGTAAGTCGTGAGTCAATAATGTTCTTTAAATTTATACATTAGATATAAAGGTAAGGATGATACATTAGTACTATTGATTAAAGTTATGCCAACATTTTTTAAGGAAACTTTAAATGCTTTGGCAGGTTTATATTTAACAATAAAGTTAGATAAAGATTTAGCTTTAGTGTTATCTGCTGACTTTACTTCAATTGGTGTTAATATTCCTTTGTAATCGGTAATAAAATCAATTTCAGCATCTGAATTACTGCGCCAAAAATAAGTATCGATACTTAATTGCTTAAATTCGCAAAGCACATAGTTTTCAGTAAGTGCTCCTTTAAAACGAATAAATGGCGCATCATTGCATTCACCAAGTATTGTCTTAAAATCAAGGCCTAATTTATTTCTTAATAGTCCTACATCTGACATATAGACTTTAAAATATGTATAGTCGCACATTCCTGAAAGTGGTGTTTCGGGATATTCAACCAAATTAAGTTTATATACAAGCCCTGCATTTACAAGCCATTGTAGAGCATCTTCTAAATCTTTTGACCGCATGCCGCTTTTAACATGTGAGAAAACAAATTTATTGTTTTCTTTGGCAATTTGGTTTGGAATACTATCCCACACTAAACTAATTTTATTTGTGGTAACACCATCTGTATGTTTAGAAAAATCGGCTTGGTAATCTAATAAGATGTTTCTTTGAATTCTATCAACTTGATTATAGTCGTGGTTTTCGATATAGTTTTCGACAACCTCGGGCATTCCACCTACAATATAATAATCCTTTAAATATTTTTCTAAGGCAACTTTGTATACTTGTGGTACTTCTTGATTAATCTTTAAATTATTTAAGCCTTGTATATATTTTTTTCCACCATTTGCGATAACAAATTCTTCAAAGCTCATAGGATACATATCTAATCTATCAATTTTTCCTATCGGGAAGGAAATACCTTCTTTTTTTAAAGCTACACCAAGTAATGATCCGGCAGCTATTAAATGAAGTTCTGGCATATTTTCACAAAAATACTTTAATGAAGAAATGGCTCTTGGAAAGGCTTGTATCTCATCAAAGACAACTAATGTTTTATTTGGAATGATTTCTTTATCATGAAATATACTACCTAGTTCTCTAACTATTCTCTTAACATCAAAGTCTACATCAAATAGAGATTGTAATAAGGTGTTTTCATCAAAGTTGAAGTAGGCTAAATCTTCAAAGTATTGATTGCCAAACTCTTTTAAAATATAAGTTTTGCCGCATTGTCTAACACCGCTTATTAAAAGAGGCTTGTGTTTCTTATTGTCCTTCCACTTAATTAAATCATCAATTATTTTTCTTTTCATATGATTATTCTAGCATTATTCGCCCGAAAAATGCAGTAAATACAACATTATTCCCAGGAAAAACGCAGTAATAATTACGTTATTCGTGCCAAAAATGCAATCTATCCCCTACGGGGCTTATATATTTTCTTAAATAAACTATAATTTTTGTTATGTGCATTATTTCCATTAAAGACTTATCGTTTTCCTATGAGGATAAATTGATATTAGATAATATATCCTTAGATATTAAAAAAGGGGAGTATCTTACTATTTTAGGTAGAAATGGCAGTGGTAAGTCTACTTTGGCAAGAATTATTAATGGCTTACTTAAACCAAGTAGTGGCAGTGTTCTTGTTTATGATAAAAATGAACATTTTAATCGTTATGTGGGTATGGTTTTTCAAAATCCTGATAATCAATTTGTTTCTTCCATTGTCAAAGAGGATGTAAGTTTTTATCCTCGTAACCTAGGATTAAGTAATATCGATGAACATGTAGATGAGGCATTAAAGATGGTGGATATGTTTGATTATAAGGATAAGTCCACTTATTTACTTTCTGGTGGTCAAAAACAGAGGATTGCTTTAGCGGCAGTGTTAAGTGGAAATCCAGATGTATTAATATTAGATGAAGTCACTAGTATGCTTGATGTATCTTTTAAAGAAGATCTTTTAAAGCTTATTGCAAATTTACATAAACAAGGTAAAACAATCATTAGTATTACACATGACGTCTATGAAATATTGGATAGTGATAGGGTGATTGTATTAAATGATGGCAAGATTGTTAGAGACGATGTTCCTTCAATTATCTTAAATAATCAAAAGGTACTTAGTGATAATGGTATAGAGGTACCATACTTTATTAGACTTTATAATGATTTATTAAGCCGAGGTATAAAACTTGATAAGTGTCCTTTAAATGAAAAAGAGTTATTGGAGGCCTTATGTCAATTGAATTGAATAATATGAGTTATACCTATTTAAAGAATTCAGCTTATGAAAGTAAGGCTTTAGATAATATTAATCTAAGAATTGAAGATGGTGAGTTTGTTGGTATAGTTGGTAAGATTGGTAGTGGCAAGTCTACATTATTAGATATAATTGCTTCCTTTAGTAAACCAGATAAGGGAAGTGTTAAAGTAAATGGTAAAGTTGGAGTAGTTTTTCAATTTATTGAGAAACAATTATTTGAGAGTACAGTTTATAAAGATGTAGGCTTTGGTATTAGAAATATGCCAAAGGATAAAAAAGATATCTTAATTAAAGAAGTATTAGAGTATCTTGGCTTTAATTATGATGAAGTAAAAGATAAATCACCTTTTGAATTCTCTATTGGTGAAAAAAGAAAGCTTGCTTTGGCGGGTGTACTTATTTCTAAGCCAGATATATTAATATTAGATGAAGTCTTTTCTGGGCTTGACTTTGATAGCAAGTCTAGTTTACTTAAGATATTAACCGATTTAAATGCTAATGGTACTACTATTGTTCTTATTAGTCATAACAACGACATTATTTGTGAATATACAAATAGAGTAATTGTCTTAAAAGAAGGTGGTCTCTATTTAGATGGAAAGACTAGTGATATCTTTTCTAAATATGTCGAAGAATTAAATGTTGGCTATATTCCTAATCTAATTTCTCATTTAAACAAGAGGGGTTTTATTATAGATAAAAACATTATTAAATATGAAGACTTACTTAAGGCTATAGAAAGTAGGTATACTCATGAGTAATATGCCCTTTGGATTATATGAGTATAAGAATACAATATTTCATAATAGTAGTTCTTTTACTAAGATATTATCTTTGATTGTTTTAATTGTTGCGATATGTATTAGTGATAATCTCTTCTTATATCTATTTTGGATTCTTATTATTGTCTTATGTTTCTATCTATCAAAATGCGATTATAAGACCATCTTAAATAGTATTTTTAAGATGAAGTATTTTTGTTTAATTATTCTATTAATGAATTTTTGTTTCTTTGATAGAAGTAGTGCTTACTTTACCTTTCTATTTATTTCACCATCCTATTTAGGCCTAATTCAAGGTATTAAGGTGGTGGGTAGAACACTTATTATTGTCTTATTTGGTTCTGTCTTATTAAGTTGTGCAAGCCCTTTAGATATTACCAAGGGAATAAGTATGTTATTACTTCCTTTACAATATTTAGGTATTAATGTCTACGAAGTGTCAATGATTCTTTCAATTTCACTTAGTTTTATTCCAATTTTATATAGCGAGAGTGAAACCTTAAGGAAGGCTCAATTATCAAGGGGTGCCTATATTAACAATAAGGGTTTAATTAATAAGGCAAAAAGTATTATTCCTTTTGTGGTTCCTTTGTTTATTTGTGCTTTTAAGAGGGCTGATAATTTATCTTTGGCGCTAGAGTCTAGAGGTATTGAATATCAAAATAAAAAGCTAAAGTTTGATGTTTTGTTTAATCGTTATGATTATTACATACTTATAGGGTGTGTTTTAATATTATTATTTGTAGTTTGTATAAGGGGGATTTAATTATGACAAATACTAAAAAGGCTATTATTTGTGCAATTATGATTGCAATGTGTGTGGTACTTCCACAATTCTTTCATGCGATACCAAATGCGGGGTCTATATATTGTCCGATGCATATACCAGTGTTACTATGTGGGCTTATTGCCGGATGGCCTTATGGACTATTATGTGGTTTAGTTGGGCCATTATTATCTAGTTTAATTACGGGTATGCCAGGTATGGGCTATCTTCCGCAAATGATGATTGAACTTGCTTGTTATGGCTTGTTTAGTGGACTATTTATGTCTTTATTAAAGAAACTAAATTTAACAGTTAAAGTCTATGTTTCATTAGTGTTGGCAATGCTGCTTGGTAGAGTTGTTGCCGGTATTTTTAAAGCTTTAATTTTTGCGGCTGGACAATATTCAATACTAGCTTGGACAACATCATACTTTGTGACTTGTTTACCTGGTATTATTATTCAAATTATTGTAGTGCCACTAATCTATTTCGCATTGAAGAAGGCTAAGTTAATCAATGGATAAGGATAGCATCAAATCTTTCTTTGATACTTTAGCGTCTTCTTGGGATGAAGAGATGATAAAGGATGACCATATCATTAATAAAATCTTAGATGATGGCCATGTAGATAACTGTAAAGTACTTGATGTAGCATGTGGGACAGGTGTTTTAATTCCTTATTATCTAGATAGAGGATGCACTGTTAAGGGGATAGATTTATCTAGTGAGATGATTAAGATTGCCTCTAATAAATATAAAGATGTGGAATTTATCTGTGGTGATGTCGAAGAATATAATGGCGATAAATTCGATAATATCATCATCTATAATGCGTTTCCTCATTTTATTGATAGAGATAAGTTAATCAAACATATCGCAACACTTCTAAATGAAGGTGGCTACTTAAATATCACCCATGGCATGAGTAGAGAGAAAATTAATAGGCATCATAGTGGTAAGGCTTCTCCTTATTCTAAAGAATTATGTAGTGGCAAAGAACTGGCGGATATTATGAGCAAATATTTTAAGGTTGAAAAGATCGTGGATAATAATGATTATTATCATGTATTAGGAAAGAAAACCAATTTTAACTAAATACTAGTATAAAGCTAATGTACTTAATTAAGTTTTTCTCCTCTTGATTAAGTTAAAGAAAGGACGTGATGTGTATCTTTGGATTATAAATTAATAGCTTTATAAAATTCAGGCCTTTAGTCTAATAAGCTAAAGGCTTTTATGTATATATTGTCATGTTTAGCGTAATGGCGGTATTGTATAATTATCCTAATAATGAGGGCTATTTATGGATAAAAATTTAATTGAAAATGTTTTCTCGGGTTTTATTAAAGACGAACAATTGTTTAATACAATAAGCGAGTATTTGAATTTAGTTTCTAATAATAAGAAGAATGAAACAAACTTTAAATGTAATTTACTAATATGTGCAAATGATGAGAATAAAGGCATTATTTTCGCTAGTAAGTTAGCTAAGGCATTCAAAAAGAGTGATTTAGCTAATTCTTTTTCTTGTGTAGGGAGTGATGAAGATATCCTTTATCTTGATGATGTAACAGTAGTTGATGACTTTGTAACTAGCAAAGCCATATTGGGCAAGGTTAATGATGCTAAGGGTATTGTTTTCTTTGTGACAAGTAAGGATAAACTATCAGAATATAAAAAGGATAATGATATCTATTATAAAACTTTCTATAAAGAAGTATTTATTAGGGATTATAGTATTGAGGATATTATTGGTGGATGTCATTTCCTACTAGATAAAAATCGTTCTTTAGGAAAGATTGATTTTGATGATACTTTATTTGATAAGTTAGATAAGTATATTAGAACGGTTTATCCTAGAGCCATTTTAAAGGATGAGGCTTTCGTTTTAGATTTAATTGATCGTTTAACTTTTAATTCTTATAAGAGTGACACACCCAATTTGATAACTGATTCTTGTATTCCTTATTATCATGAACAGGGTCTTTATGAAGATTGTAAGAATGATTTAGTTAATAGCTTTATTTTCTCTAGCGAGATAGCTAAAGTATTATCAAAAGTAAATGATAATAAGAAAATTAAGGACTTAAATTTAGATAGTGTTAAGCCTAACTTTAATATGCATATTACTTCTTTTGAATACAAAGATGCCTTGTTGTTTGCAAGATTATATGCTTCTTTACTATATAGTAAGGAAATGGAAATAATTAGCTCTAAGCAAGTAAAAGAAGTAAATGAAGAAGAACTAGATAAACTTAATTTAAATGATATTCATGGCGTTATTTTAGTTAATGAGATAACTGATGAAAGTAAGCTAGCTAAGTTAATTGATGCAAGCAAGGATATTGTTTGGTTGGTATATGGCGATATAAAGTTTGAACATGAATTAAAGTATCTATTTAATAGTGTTCATAATTTAGATAATCATGATTTAGATTCTAGTCGTAAATATGTTGAATTATTTTATAAATCAAAGGGATTAGAAGCTAATGATATTGATGATTTAGTATCTAAGGTTAATGATGCGAGTGATGTTTATAAGGCTAAAGTTATCATTGAAAAGAATATTGCTTCTAATATTACGGGTGAGCTTTTAAAACAAGAGGAAGTAGTAGAAACTAAGCCTGTTCAAGAAATAAAGGAAGTTAAAGAGGTAGAAGTAGTTGAGGACCTTGGTTTAAAGGAATTTGATGAGGTCTTAAAGAAGGAAAAAGAGCTTAGTGATGCTTTTGAAAATATCAATGAAAATAAAAATGAACGTAATGTAGTTTTGCTTGCGATGAGTACACTACCGAAAGATATTTCGATTAGTAGTTATGTTTATAAAGATGGCATTAAGGGTAAGTATGTTTCTCAACTTGAGCCAATTGTTAAGTCTTTAGCTGAAAGCTTACAAAGAGAAAACAAGTATATTGATTGTATCTATGTTTTAAATACAGATGAAACAATTAAAAAGGAACGTAGCACAAGATATAATAACGAAAAGATTGAGAAGAATTATACCGCCTTCAATTATTTTGAGGAGAGATGTGAAGGCTTTGCGTTTGAAATAAAGACTGTCACTCTAGAGAAAAATAAAACAGGTGCCGCTGTTTATGAGTTTGTAAAAGAGATAACTAAAAATAATAAGAAAGTTAACTTATATATTGATATCCATGGTGGCCCAAGAGATACTTTTGCGGCAGTCGATGCGGTTATGATGTTGGTAAAGGAAATTGACAATATTGAATTAAAGGATATTTTAAATGTTCGTTATACAAAGGGCGAAAGTGCCGCTACCGAAGTAGTTTCAGCTTTAAAAGAATATGATGTGTTTGATTTTGTATCAGGTATGAAAGAATTCTTATCTTTTGGTAGATCTAATGGACTTGTGGAATTTAATAAAAAGAATCATACTTCAAACCAAGGTTTGGTCGATGCGATAAATGGTATTTCTGATAGTATTACACTTTCACAAATGAATGATTTTAAGGCTAGAGTAAGTGCGCTAGGTCAAATTATCAATAAAAAGAGTGATGATAGTGACTACTATGATGCGGTTAAATTGCTAATTAAGCGTAACTATATGGTTAATTATTGTAATAATAATGTTGATTTGTTTAAGGAACAAGATGATTTGTTATCGCATGTAAAGTGGTGTATTGATAAGTATCTTATAACTCAAGCTTTATTGTTGATTGAAGCTAAATCAGCTGAATTCATGAATCAAAATGGTCTTTTAGAGTATGAAAAAACCAATATATATAAGGATGAAGGCAAGCTGGCAGACTTTTTAAACGATTTAGCCAAATTTTCAATATGTCAAATTAATTCCAATAATAGTTTGCTTGACAATAAAAAAGCTCCCGTAACAAATATTAAGCTTGGTTATTTCAAGCCTTATGCAAAGGACTTCAATGGTATTAGGGCAAATGATAAAGAAAGTGCATTAAGAAAAATAAGGGATCTTAGATCAGGTATATCGCTTGATGATGCGAAGACATTCTATAGAGGACATGAACTTAGGGATAAGTTTGATGGTAATTATTTTAGCGAATATTATAAAAATAAATTAGGTAATTTGGAAAAAACTAGATATGAGCTTAAAAAATATCAATTACCAGTAAGAGACAAGAGCCTTTTAGATAATAAGGAATTTGTTGAAGATTACTATATTTGTTTATATTTGTTTAAGAGTTTAAAGAGTTTCCGTAATTCGGTTGCCCACCCAAGAAATGATGATGATAAAAAAAGAGAAAAATATTCAGCCAAGGAAATTAAATTATGGGTACAACTTTACATAGAGCAGCTAAACAAATTGGTTAACTACAAGGAAAACTATCTTAACAAGAATTAGTAAGATGTGCTGCTTAATAATTATTAAGGAGATGTATCAAAATTATGTTTGTAAATTTATCAAATCACAGTAGTAGTAATTGGTCTAGTAAACAAATAGAGGAAGCTAAAAGATATGGCGATATATTCGACATATCTTTTCCTGTGGTTAATCCAAATTGTTCAAAGGAAGATATAGCGAATTTAGCTTTAACTTACTTGGATAAGATATTAGCTTTAAAGCCTGATTGCGTAATGTGCCAAGGTGAGTTTTGTTTTACATACGAGATGATAAATTTACTTAAGAAAGAAAATATAAAGGTTGTTGCGGCTTGTAGTGAACGTAAGACTGTTGAAAAGATTATTGATAATAAAAACGAGAAAATCTCTATTTTTGAGTTTGTGCAATTTAGAGAATATTAAAATCAGGATTATTCTCCAGATTTACGACAGGCCATTTTAGCGTTTTCTTTTTTCTTGTCTTTAGAAATAGAAAACTTAGGGCCTTTTTTTCTTAGTTCTAAAGAATATAGACCATTTACTCTAGTTAGGGAACTTACTCTTCGTGCACTTTTTCTTTTTTTCATATATGCATTATAGCATTACCCTTTTAGTTTTATATTTAAAACCAATTTAAATTCTAACTAGGTATAAAGTCCTCGTAAATAAAAGAAAAGAGGAACTTACTATGAAAAAGAATTTAAACAAAGCTGTTACTACCGTAGTTACTACAGGTATTGTTATGGGACAAGTTGCTGGTGTAGGTGTATATGCCGATGAACTAGATGATGCAAAGAAGAATGTAGAAGAATCACAAAAGGAATATGATGTTACAAAATCAGAAAGTGATTTAGCTGATAAGGAAGCTAGTAATGCTACTAGTAAGTCTAATAAGGCTAATAAAGAATTAGAAGATGCATCTAAAGAAGAAGAGAATGCTTCTAGTAATGTAGAACATTATACTAATGAAGATAATAAGGCTAATGCTAGTAAAGATGTTACTAATGCTGAAACAAAACAAGTGGATACTAAAAAGGATTTAGATAATAAACAAGCTGATGTTGATACTTTAGAAAATCAAAAGAAGTCTGATACTACATCAAAGAATGAAGCTAAAGCCGAAGATGATAAAGCTCAATTAGAAAAGAATGATGCTAAGACTGATCTAGATAATAAGACAAGTGATGAAGAAACTAAGTCTAGTACATTAGATAAAGCTACTGTTGATAAGGCTGATGCTAAAACTGAACAAACTAATGCTAGTAAGGAACTAGAAGATGCTACTAGCGAAAAGAATAATGCCACAAGTGATGAAGCCTTAAAACAAGGTACTTTTGATACAGCAGAAAAAGAAAAGAATGATGCTACATCTGACTACAATACAAAAAAGGAAACTACTGATGCTGATAAAAAGGCTATGGATAATGCTGAGGCTGATGTTGATAAGACTACTGAAGATAAGGCTAAAGCTGATAAAGATGTAGAAACTACAAGTAAGGCAAAAGATGATGCAGAATCTGAAAAGAATGATGCTAAGGATGCTTTAGATAAAGCTAAGGAAACTTATGATGCAGCTACTGATCCTATTAAGAAAGCTCAAATTGAAAAGGACTTAGAAGATGCTAAGAAGGCTAGCGAAGAAGCTAAGAAGGCTGAATCTAATGCTTTAGATGCTAAGACTGATGCTGAAAATATTGTTAAGACAAATGAACAAACTGTAACTGATAAGCAAACAGAAGAAAAGAATGCTTTAGATGGTAAGAATGCTGCTGATAAGGCTAAAGAAGATGCTAAAGATGCTTTAGATACTAAACAAGACATCGTTGATGAAAAGTCTGATGCTTTAGATGATGCTAATGGTGCAGTTAGTGATCAAGAAGATGTTATTACTGATGATGAAAGTAAGATTGAATCTATTGAAGATGAAAAGGCCAATCAAGAAAAAACTATTAGCGAATATGAAAAGACTATTCAAACTTTAAAGGACGCTCTTGATGAAGGTAAAGCTGACCAAGATGGCAATTTATATAAAGCTTTAAATAATGCTCAAAAGGCATTAGAAGATGCACAAACTGTTGTTGATAGTGGATATCAAGGTTTCTTAGAATACCTTATGAGTTTGGCACCAGAAGAAAGTGTCGATGAAGGTGCGGAAGAATATACAAAATATACTGGGAAATGGCGCCATGTTTATTTCGCTCTAGAAAGTTATAAGGAATATGTATACAAAGGTGAAAACAATAGAGAAGGTACAATTACTGCTCAAAGTTTGGAGAATCTTTCTCTTGGCATTGATTTATTAGATAAGATGAATAAATTGCGTGTAGAAGAGGGAACTGATCCTCAAACTGGTGAGGAATTGACTGAATGGAGAGTTAACCTTGGCAATATCATTACTTCTATTAACACAGTAAATAAGGCAAGCGAAGACTATAAACATTATGGTGCTTGGGAAAATTTAGCTTCCACTGGTAGTGAAGCAAATGTAGAAGATGCTATAGATTGGGCGGCCGATGTTTGGTATAAAACAGAAAAAGCTGTATACAACTACTGCTATGAAAATGCTGAATCATTAGGTTTAATGAAACCAAAATATCAAACAGAAGTTAAGGTTTGGAATCCAGGTACAAAATATGAATGGTCTCAAACTGTATATGTGCTTGATGAGGATGGAAACAAGATTCAAATTGGTTACGAACCTGATATTACACAAGATAGTGTTACTGCTTATTATGATACTCTTTCCGAAGATGAAAAAATCGCTCTTGGTTTAAAACTTCAAGAAGAATACAATCTTGGCGATAGAATTGTTGGAAGCGTTGTTGATGTTAATGGAGAAGAACATCTATATCTTCAAACATCATGCTTTTTACAAGTTGGTCACTACTTCAATGTAACTGATGCAAGTTCTACAACAGCTGGAGCTGCATTAAATCAATATAATAATACTAAATATGGAACATTTGCTTCGACTTTGGCTATGAACTTTTCTAGAACTTTTGGTAGTAATATGCCTGATGCTAGTGCTGATGACTATTGGACGGTTAGCGAATATAAAGAATTATTTAATACATATTATAGCCAAGTTCAAAGTAATCTTGAGATAGCTAAAGCCAACGTTGAGTCTGCTACTCAAGCTTTTACTAATGCTAAAAATGATATTGTTAAAAAGGAAGAAGTTGTAGAACAAACAAAGGCCGAATTAGAAAAGACTGAAGAGAAACTAGCTGCTGCTAAGGCTCAAAAGTCTACTGATGAGAAAACTCTAGAAACATTACAAGAAGCTGTTACTGAAGCTAAAAAGGCTTTAAAAGAAGCTGAAGATGTAAGAGATGAAGCTCAAAAGGTTTATAATGCAAAAGCTAAAGAAGCTAGTAAGGCTGAAGAAGCTTATAAGGAAGCTAAGCAAGCTACTAGTGATGCTAAAGAAGCTT
>CAVCDR010000037.1:0-3726 GCA_963601025.1 Agathobacter sp.
ATCTAGTACTAATAGTCCAATTGAAGTATCTATTTTTATTAATGATGCCTATATAAATATAGTAGAAGGTATTAGCAGAACATATAAAGTATTAAGAGTACATGACAATAATGTTGATTTATTAGACGCATCGTTTAATTCAACTAATAAGACCATTACTTTTAAAACCGATAAGTTTTCTACTTATGCCGTAGTCTATATAGATACCTATAAAGTTGAACCAAGTGAAGAAGTGGTAAATAAAGTGGTTACTTGTGAAGAATATATGAATTCTAAAAACTGGACTTGGTCTGAAAGTAAAAAGGCTTGCGTATATAAAGTAAGCAATACTTCATCTAAATAATAAACTTAAATGTTACTAAGATATAATATTTTAAAACAGGAGATACTTATGAAAAGATTTAGAAAGGTTTTAACTACAATCACCTTAAGTGTTGTGCTTATTTGCGCCAGTACATTAAGCACTTATGCTTGTACGGCTGTTTATGTGGGAAGCGATGCCAGCGATGATGGGACTACCATTATTGGCAAATCAAATGACTATCAAGCTAACTGGGGAAATTATGTAACAATAACGGAAAGAGTTGAAAATAAAGAGGGTAGAACAATGCCTGTTGATAATGATAAGACAGTCTTTGCGAGTATTCCAGCTACAACTTATCGTTATACTTCTACACCTTGGTTTGATTCTACAGTTAAACAAAATGGGCTAGGACAAGATGCCACAGTGTGTACTAATGAATATGGTGTGGCCATGATTATGTCTATTACATCTTTTTCAAATGAAGCGGCACTAAATACTGATCCATTGCTTGAACATGGACTATCCGAATTTACAGCTGTTGATTTAGTAACTTGTCAAAGTAAGACTGCAAGAGAAGCTGTAGAAGTTCTTGCATCTTTAATTGATGAATATGGAAGCAGTGAAGTAAATATTGCGCTTATCGCTGATCAAAGTGAAGCATGGTATGTAGAAATGTATAATGGTCATCAATATGCTGCGGTAAAGCTTCCTAGTGATATGGTAGCGGCTTTCGGCAATGAATTTTCACTTGAGTATGTAGAAGATTATGAAGACTGTATCTTGTCAGATAAATTAGAAAGTCTTGCGAAAGATAATGGCTTCGCCGTATATGATAAAAATGGGCGTTTGAATTTGTTAAAAACATATTCTGGAGACGAAGTTGTAACAAACTATTCGCATATGCGTACTTGGATTGGTCATCAGTTATTATCTTCCTCAAGTGAATATAGCACTTACGATAAGGATGCTATTTATCCTTTAATGTTTAAGACTGATGATAAAGTTTCGTTAATAGATGCCTTTGAATTATTAAGAAATCGCTTTGAAGGAACGGAATATTCACCAGATGAAACAGGTAGAACGGATATGCGTGTAATTGGCACTGATACAGCATTAAGTGTTCATGTAGTACAAATATACAATAATCTACCAGCTGATTATTCTTGTGTTACTTGGGAAAGTACAGGTCCAGCCGTATATGGCGTCTTTGTACCAATCTCTAATGGTGCTACAAGTATTTCTTTGCCGTATAGCTTAAATCAAGGTGAGGACCTAGTAGGTGTTTTTGATACCAACAATTATCCATATTATCGTTTTAAAGAATTAAATACTCTTGGTATTGATTCAAGTGCTTATAAAGTGTATGGTTTACCGGTAAGAGAATATTGGCATAGTGCTGAATTAAATATGGCTAGTACTTTAAGTGAAGTATTAAGCAAAGCTTCAAAGATGGATGATACAAACGCTAAAGAATATATCACTAACTATTGTAATCTTATACAACAACAAGCCTTCGATGATGCGGGCGTGCTTCTAAATGATGTTGTATGGTATATGAGCCAAAACAGTAATACGATGAAAAATGGTCGCAATCCTGAAACCGGTGAAGCAAATGATGGTGTAAAAGAAATTGAACCATTAAAGGTTACACTAGATGCCTCTAAATATAATACGGTCCCTGAATATGAGGCGAAACAAGATGCTACTACAAATAATACTTCTATCTATATTGTTTTAGGAATTGCGGTAGTAGGTATTGTTTGCGTACTAGTTTATAGAAACAAGAAACAAGCTAGTAAATAATTTATATATTAAAAAGCTGATAGATTATCTTATCTACCAGCTTTTCTTTAGCTATTGTTTATGAACAACTTCATTAAGGAAATTAATTACTTCTTCAATAGTCATTTCCTTAACTTCATCTTCATCACGTTTCTTAAGTTCAACGATACCTTCACTAGCTTTCTTGCCAACAGTAATTCGATAAGGAATACCAATTAGTTCCGCATCATTGAATTTAACTCCAGGTCTTTCATTTCGATCATCTAAGATAGTTTCAACACCTAATGTGTTTAACTTTTCATATAAATCGTTTGCGATATTGCATTGGTTTTCATCCTTTGTCATCATAATAAGGATAATCGCATGATATGGGGCGATATTAAGTGGCCAAACAATGCCTTTTTCATCATTGTTTTGTTCAACAACAGCCGCCATTGTTCTTCCCACACCAATACCATATGAGCCCATCCACACATCTTCTTCTTTATTATCTTTATTTAAGAAATGAAGATCTAAAGCTTTAGAATATTTAGTACCAAGTTTAAATGTATTACCAACTTCAATACCTTTTGTCATTTTAAGTGGCTTACCACATACTGGACAAATATCTCCTTCTTTGACGTTTGAGATATCGCCAACAATATCAGCCTTGAAATCCTTTGGATTGGCATTGATGTAGTGATAGCCTTCTTTATTAGCGCCACAACAGAAGTTTCTCATATTCATAACTTCTTTATCAACAACAATCTTGGCATTTAAGCCGATTGGGCCAGTAAAACCAGGTACGGCATTACTTGTAGCGATTAAACAGTCATCCGCAAAATTAACTTCTGAACAATTTAATAACTTACATACCTTATTTTCATTAAGCTCTCTATCACCTCTAATAAATAAGACAACAAGTTCATTATTGATGTTCATTAATAAAGCTTTTACAGAATTTTTTGGATCAAGCTTTAAGTAATCACATACTTCTTCAATTGTCTTGGCGTGTGGTGTTTCTACTTCTGCAAGTTCTTTTTCAACTTCATCAGAAGATTTAGAAACAAGCTCAGCTACTTCTTCATTACTAGAATAACCGCAATCACAATAGATAACACTATCCTCACCAACTGGAGTAATAGCTTGAAATTCTTCAGATAGTAAACCACCCATAATGCCCGTATCAGCTTTAACAATACGATAATCTAAACCGACTTCATCAAAGATATCTTTATAGGCATCAAACATTTTTTTATAAGATATATCTAATCCTTCTTCATTGACGTCGAAAGAGTAGGCATCTTTCATAACGAATTCTTTTACTCTAATTAGACCAAATCTAGCACGTGGCTCATCTCTGAACTTTGTTTGAATTTGATATAGATTAAATGGCATATCCTTATATGATCTAATCATTGATTTAGAGGCAAAGGCAAATAATTCTTCATGTGTTGGTCCAAGTACCATGTCCTTGCCAGTTCTATCTTTTAACTTAAAAATAGAAGGACCAAAGCCTTTTAGTCTACCTGAATTTTCATAATATTCACTCGCAATCAAAGCTGGCATTTTAACTTCTTGGCCACCAGCCTTGTTCATATGTTTTCTAATAATTTTTTCGATTTTTTCTTCTACTCTTAAGCCTAAGGGAAGCATCATAT
>CAVCDR010000038.1:0-6439 GCA_963601025.1 Agathobacter sp.
CCTTCACCATCTTTATCTTTAACAAATGGAGTAGATGGAGCACTTGAACAATAAATCATTGAACAACCAGTGGCATTAGCAACTAGCATATCTTTACCAAATAATTGAGAAACTAATTTATAGTATGGAGCTTCACCACAACCAGGGCATGCGCCAGATACTTCAAAGTAAGGCTTTAAGAATTGAGAACCCTTTACAGTATTAGTTGGATAGTATTCCGTCTTTGGCTCAAGTTCTTTAAACATGTAGTCAGCAAGAACTTCATTTTCAAGTTCAGAGTTAACATCAACCATTTCAAGAGCCTTCTTACCAGCTTTGCCAGGACATTCCTCAACACATAGGCCACAACCCACACAGTTTGCAGGAGAAACTTGAATTCTAAACTTAAGATTTTCAACACCTTTACCCATTGCTGGAATTGTTTCAAATTCTTTTGGAGCATTCTTGATTTCTTCATCTGTTAATAGAACTGGTCTAATAGTAGCATGTGGACAAACAAATGAACAGAATCCACATTGGATACAACTATCAGCGTTCCACTTAGGAACCTTAACAGCGATTGTTCTCTTTTCTTTGAATGCTACATTTGATTGTAAAGAACCATCAGGTAGACCATATTTTAAGAAATTAGAAACAGGTAAATCATAACCATCTAAAGCATTGATTACAGATACATGGTTATCAAAGTAAGGATCGCCTGTATTAGCTTTATTAGCATCATATGTTAAGTTAGCCCAAGAAGGATCAACTTCAACTTCAACTAGACCTGCTTTACCAGCATCAATAGCCTTGTAGTTCATTTCAACTACATCATCACCCTTCTTAGAATATGACTTCTTAGCCATATATTTCATAAGTTCAAGAGCTTTATCATAAGGCATGATTTGTTCATTTAATGCGAAGAATGCAGATTGAAGAGTAGTATTAGTTCTTCTGCCCATGCCAATTTCAGCACAAATCTTAGTAGCATCAATGATATAGAATTTAGCATGTTTCTTAGCTAAACCAGCTAACATTCTATTTGGTAAGTGGTTAGCAATTTCTTCTTTAGGGAAAGAAGTATTAAGCAAGAAAGTACCACCATCTTTTAATTGCTTAGTCATATCATATTTGAAGCAATAAGAATCAAGTGAACAAGATACGAAGTCAGCATTATTAATATAATATGTAGATCTAATTGGTGAAGGACCAAATCTCAAGTGTGATCTAGTAACACCACCAGCCTTCTTAGAGTCATATTGGAAATAAGCTTGAGCATATTGATCAGTATTATCACCGATAATCTTAATAGAAGACTTGTTAGCACCAACTGTACCATCACTGCCTAAACCAAAGAATAGACAAGAAGTATAATCAGCATCCACATGGAAATTAGGATCAACTGGTAATGATAAATGAGTTACATCATCATCAACACCAATTGTGAATTCTTCTTTTGGAGCATCTTTAGCAAGTTCATCATATACTGCCTTGATTTGATTTGGAGCAGTGTCTCTACTTGATAAGCCATATCTACCACCAACGATAGTTAGGTCTTTATGTTCTCTTAATGCATCACAAACATCTAAGAATAGTGGTTCTCTAGCACCAGCCTCAATAGTTCTATCTAGAACAGCAATCTTTTTAGCACTTGCAGGTAATACTTTTTCTAGATACTTAACAGAGAATGGACGATATAAGTGAACTTTAATTAAACCTACTTTTTCACCTTTCTTAGTTAAAGCGTCAATTGTTTCCTTAATAGTTTCAGTAACTGAACCCATTGCAATAATTACTCTATCAGCATTAGGATCGCCATAGTAAGTAAATGGAGCATATTGTCTACCTGTATGTTCGCTAATCTTTTGCATGTATTCATTAACGATATCAGGAATAGCTTCATAGTACTTATTTGCAGCTTCTCTAGCTGGGAAATAAATATCATCGTTTTCAGCGCCACCTCTAGTAACTGGATTAGTATGAGGGTTTAAAGCGTTAGCCTTAAATCTTTCAACAGCGTCCATATCAACTAAAGACTTTAAGAACTCTTGATCCATTACTTCTACTTTTTGAATTTCATGAGAAGTTCTAAAGCCATCAAAGAAATGAATAAAAGGTAATGAGCCCTTAATAGCAGCTAAATGTGCAACACCGGCTAAATCCATACATTCTTGTACAGAATGAGAAGCAAGCATGCACATTCCAGTTTGTCTTGCAGCATAAATATCTTGGTGATCACCAAAGATTGATAATGCACGACCAGCTAATGATCTAGCACTAGTATGAATAACTGCTGGTAATAGTTCACCAGCTAACTTATACATATTTGGAATCATCAATAAGAAACCTTGCGATGCAGTAAATGTAGCACCTAATGTACCACCTTGTAATGCACCATGTAAGGCACCTGCGGCACCACCTTCAGATTGCATTTCTACAACCTTTACAGTAGAACCAAAAATGTTTTTACGTCCCTCTGTTGACCAAGTATCAACTACTTCAGCCATTGGAGAAGAAGGCGTAATTGGATAGATACAAGCTACTTCTGTAAACGCATATGCGCAATGAGCTGTAGCGGTATTACCATCCATAGATTGGAATACTTTTCCCATTTAAAAAAATCCTCCTAGATATAATTAAATTATATCAAAGAAGGATTATCATAACTCAAAATTATTTACTCTTACCAAAAATTGCTTCATCAAATCTTGGTTTCAAACCACATAAATCAGCATTTAAATGCGGATAAGATTGATAGATATCATATCCAGGAAGTTGATTAGCTTCTACCACATCAATCCCGTTTTCGCAAATCGCCATATCCCATCCAGTATAGCCAATTTCAGGGGTTACTTCAGCCATTTTGATACATTGTTTAACTATTTCATCATACATTGGAATCTTAAAACCAATGATGCTAGTTTTAGTATCTGGATGAACGTCGTAGATACGATTTTCTTTATCAAGAGCTGGTTTTCTAATTACGCCGTCACTATCAACAACCGTAAAACAACCACCTGAATGAAAGTTATCCACATGTCTTCCACCAGTGCCAATTCTTAAAGCTACAAAAGGAACACTAATCTTGCCATTAGAATTAATAGTTACAACTCTTAAAGTATTAATCGCATCAGGATAAAGCTTATTCATCTCACTATTTTGAACAATACGCTCTTCCAAAAGATTTTGTTTATGTGCAATCAATGTATCATAAAGTTCTTTTAAGTCTTTGCCATTAGAATCTATAAGTTCAATATCAAATCCACATTGGCCACCATCTGGCTTAGCCATAAAAACGGGGTGTTTTTTTATAAACTCTAGATAATCGTCATAGCTACAATCATCTAAGAAAACAAAATCTCTTTTAATGAAATCTTTATATTTAGTAAGCATCTCATGTTTATTATTAAATAAATGAAAGTACTCTCTTTTATTTAATGTACGATGATACAAATTATTAACTGTTCGATTAATATAAGTGCTTCTTTGCTTACCATTTAAGTTTTCAAAGAAAAATTGGAAATAGTCCATATATCCTGCGCCATATTTTAATGAACAAATTATCGTATCGAATAAAATATAAACATAGTGTTTATTACTTCTTTTTGAAATCTTGCCGATGACTGAAAACATTTGTTTCCAGTCAACTTCAAGTAATCTTTCGATATAATACATAATTAATTAGTCTTACAAGCGATATATATGGTTACCGTACTATTAGTATCATACGATGCAAGAACTGTATGATTCGTACTTCCAACCATTATTCCACTTACATAATAGCCATCACCATTAACGCCTTCGAAATCTAGGTTATAGAAACCTTGATTATTTAAGTATGTTTGTACTTTTTCTTTGATCTCATTAAAACTATCACCGTTGTAATAATTTTGAATATTGTTTAAAGACATAATTTCACCAGTTGAAGAAGGTTGAGCACCTTTTGAAACAGTTACATAGATAGTGCTTCCAACAGTAACGCTGCCACTACTTGGACTTTGAGAAATAATTCTACCTTTTTCTTTTCCTGAATCATATTGTTCAGTAATGGAATAATTCAAGCCATTATTTGAACACCAAGTTTTAAAGTTGCCTACATCACCGCCAACATAGTTAGTAACTTCAACTGTCTTTGTAGAACTTCCTTGATATACATAACAAGAGATTGTACTACCAGAGTATGAACAGTCATGTACCTTGCCCTCTTGAGAAGCATCTACTTCACCAGCTGTTAAAGAAACTTGTAAGTTACCTCTAGCAGCATTTCTATTCTTTAAATCGGTAACTTTAGACTTTAAAGCTTCGGTAGTCAAACCATTAAAGTCACTGGCGTTAAATGTAAACTTACCTATACATAATGCATAGTTGATAGTTGTGCTTGTATCAAATGTTCCATCATCATAAGACCATACTGTACCAGATCCCATTGTTTCTGAATAATAGGTAATACTGGATTTAGCGAAGTTAGTAAATCCTAATGACTTTAATTTACTTAAGAAATTAGTTTCAGAATAGCCTAATAAAGTATCTGGAATAGTAGCCTTTTTACTAGTAGAACCGCCACTTGTATATACCTTGCAAGAAATTGTAGCGCCACTATTTGAACAATCATATAATTTGCCAGCCTTAGAACTATCGGCAGTACCATCAGTATACTTGATTGAGATTAGAGTACCATTAATTCTAGCATTTCTATCTTTTAAGCTATTTATATTAGAAGTAGCTTGTTCTGTAGATAAGCCATTCCAATCGCTTGCCTTAAAGCTATATGGTCCAACACATAACGCATAGTTAATAGTCTTATTTAAAGCAATTTGGCCATCATCATAAGAATAGACATTGCCAGCACCTAATGTAGCTGAATAATATGTAACATTAGATTTAGCAAAATTTGTAAAACCCAACTTCTTAACAGCAGTTAAGAAATCATTTTCGCTTACTCCTAAATATCTGCCATCGGTAGGAATTAATGCAGTAGTACTATCATCTGATGTATAAAGTTTACAGCTAATCTTATTGGAACTAATTGTACAATCATATGCCGTATTAGCTTTACTTGTATTCTTTTCACCACTTGTAAATTCAACACTAATTAAAGATCCACTAACTCTTGCATTTCTTTGTTTTAAAGATGAAACAAGTTTTTCAATATCCGTCTTTGATTTTCCAACAAACGCAGAAGAATCAAAAGTATATTTACCAGCACTTAGTGCATAGTTAATAGTTCTGGTAGTCTTGAAAGTGCCATCATCATAAGAATAAATAAAGTCTTTATTGATAGTTTCACAATAATACGTATCACTATCCTTATTTAAACTAGTAAATCCAAGAGTCTTTAATTTAGAAATAAATTCAGACTCTGTTAGACCTAATAAAGTATCAGGAATAGTAGCTGTCTTGCCATCGCCAGCAGAACCACTAGATAAAGTAATAATTAAATTACTTCCACCTTTAATAGTAGTACCCTTAGTAACACTTTGTGATAAAAATTCATCTTCTTTAGCTTGATCATGAGATTCATAATTAAACTTCAAGACAATTGAATATTCATTAGCCCAATCTTCCATTTCGCTCTTGCTGTAAGTAGAGAAATCAGGAACAGTAGTCTCAATATCCTCGATACTCTTACCATAAGATAATGTAACAGTGATTGCATCATTCTTTGTAGCGTTACTTGGGTTTACGCTAATAAGTTGACCAAACTCATAAGTATCGCTAGTTTCAAATACATATGTTACATTAGTATATTCATTTAGAATAAACCATTGTTTAATATCATCATAAGACATGTTCTTAATCTTGTTAGCAATATCAGTTGAGCCATTTGGATCTTTACCATTTGAATATACAATGGTTAATTTATCACTAATGGTATCGCCTTCTTTAACTGATTGATATACAACATAATCTTTTTCAACAGTTTCATCATATTGATAAGAATAATTGTAAATACCATTGTCTAATCCCTTTTCACTAATCCATTTTTCAACTTCTGTTTTATTCATGGTTGAAAAATCAATAGCTGTTACTGACTTATCGAATGGATTTCCAAAAAAAGTAAATCCGGCAAAAACACATAGTCCAATAACTGCGATTAAGACAATACTAAGAACAACATTTAATTTATTTTCAAAAAATCTTTTCATTATTTAACCTCCAACATTAATTTACTTCTTGTATTGCTTGTAAAGAATCTATAAGTTAAACCATTGTATGTAATACTAGGTAAACTAACTTCATTTATATTGTTAACTTCAACATAATCAATATAATCACCATTTTCAAGTTTCATAATAAGCATATAAGTTCCTTCTTTTAATTCACTTATATTTCCGTTTATTTTATAAGAAATGTAATCAAGATTATATGAAGAAGAGAAAGCTTTAGTATAATCGAAACTTGATTTGTAGTTTTCGCCAGCTATTTCAATAAAGTTGTTAGCGCTATCTACAAGATAAAG
>CAVCDR010000039.1:0-3907 GCA_963601025.1 Agathobacter sp.
CACTGATGGCGTTTATAGAGCTGTAGAGGGACAAATTATTGAAGTTACTTTAGGTAATGAGCTTAATGTTCCATTTACTTTTAGAAAAGCATTAGGCATTGATGCTGCTGATTTATCTGGTGATTACAATGAATATGAAAATGGTGGAGTATTACAAGTAGGTGATGTTAGTGTGACTTATGCTGGTACTGGTGAAGATTCAATTAATGTTGCATATTGGACAATTGGCGATTATGCATATTCATTCACCACTAACACAGGTATTCCTGCTGAAGCATTATCTTCATACGTTGAATTAGTAAAATAGTATATAAAACTCTTCTAAGGAAGAGTTTTATTGTATGAGATGTTATTACAAAACAAGATTTTATTAAAAAATCTTGTTTTTTTATGTAAATTTAGTGAAAAAAATCAATTATTTTAAAAAAATCTTGTTTTTTTAGAACGTAAGTACTAGAATTTTACTTATATTGAGAAGGAAGGTATCTATTATGGACTACGATTTTAAAGATTTTGGATCAAGATTATTTGATGATAGAGAAATGGCTAAAAGATTGCCGTCTCCTGTTTTCAAAAAATTTAAAGAAGCTAAAGCACATGAAACACCATTAGAGAGTGAAGTAGCTGATGCGATTGCTCATGAAATGAAAGATTGGGCACTTGAACATCATTGCACACATTACACTCACTGGTTTCATCCCTTAACTGGTTCTACTGCAGAAAAGCATAACTCGTTTATTGAAGAAAAAGATGGCGTACCAATTTGCCGTTTTTCTGGCAAATCTTTAATTAAAGATGAACCAGATGCATCTAGTTTTCCTTCAGGTGGCTTAAGAGCTACTTTTGAAGCAAGGGGCTATACTTATTGGGATGTTGAATCACCAGCTTTTATTAGAGGACATGTATTATATATTCCAACTGTCTTTATTTCTTATACTGGCGAATCACTTGATACTAAAGGACCTCTATTAAAGTCTATTGAGGCTGTATCTAATGCCGCAAGTAGAATTGTTAATAGTTTTGGTGATAAGACTGTTAAAAGAGTTATTCCTAGTGTTGGTCTTGAACAAGAATATTTCTTAGTTGATAAAGATACTTTCAATCAAAGAAGAGACTTATATTTAACAGGCAAAACTCTTCTTGGTGCTATGCCTCCTAAGGGCCAAGAACTTGAAAAACATTACTTTGGTACTATTTCCGATCGAGTTAATGATTTCATGGAAGATGTTAATAAGGAACTTTGGGATTTAGGCGTTTATGCCAAGGCTGAACATAATGAAGTTGCACCTGGTCAATTTGAAATTTCGCCTATTTTTTCTAGCTTAAATGTTGCGATTGACCAAAACATGATGATGATGGATATTTTACAAAAAGTCGCAATTAAACATGATTTAGTATGTTTATTACATGAAAAACCATTTGATGGTGTAAATGGTTCTGGTAAACATAATAACTATTCCTTGGTTACTGATGATGGTCAAAATTTATTTGATCCAGGTAAGGATCCACATAATAATGTTCGTTTCTTATTATTTACTAGCGCATTAATTAAGGCGGTAGATGAAAATGCTGAACTAATTAGACTTGCATCTAGTGATTCTGGAAATGACTTTAGACTAGGCGCTAACGAAGCTCCTCCAGCTATTGTTTCTATTTATTTAGGTGATGTAATCGAAGGAATCTATGAATCATTAGTAGGCAAGAAGCCATCAAGTTATGTTAAATCAGGATTAAAGGAATTTGGCATGTCTACAATTAAGAATCTACCAAAGGATAATTCTGATAGAAACAGAACTTCTCCTGTTGCCTTTACTGGTAATAAGTTTGAGTTTAGAATGCTGGGTTCTAGCATGAACGCATCATTCTTAAATACCGTTATCAATACTTCTTTAGCTAAAGTATTAGATGAAATGGCTGATGAACTTGATAAAGTAAAGAATAGACAAGATGTAAGAGAAAAGGCTATTTCTATTATTGGCGCTACATATAAGAAACATAAGAGAGTTGTATTCTCTGGCAATGGTTATAGTGAAGATTGGGTTAAGGAAGCTGCAAAAAGAGGCCTTCCTAATGTTAGAACATTTGTTGAAGCTATTTCTTGTTTCTCTAAGAAAGATAGTGTTAGTCTATTTGAAAAATATGGCGTATATAGCGAAAAGGAAATCTTGGCTAGAAGCGAAATTATGTATGAGTCTTTCGTAAATATTAGAAGTATTGAGATAAAGACTTTAACAGCAATGATTTATCAAAATATTATTCCTTCAGCTATTAAGGAACTTAACTTTATTACTACTTGTCCAGCTGAATATATGTCTGAATCAATGAAGACTAGAGCTAATAAACTTTCAACTTTCATTGATGAATGTTCATTACTTGCTGGAAAGAGCGAAGATGCTTTAAGAAGCGCTTTAAAGCTTGATGGAAGTAAGGAAAAAGGCCTTGGAATCTTAAATGAAGTGATTCCACTTTGCGATAGCTTAAGATCTACAGCTGATAAGATGGAACATTATATTTCGATTGATAACCTACCTTATCCTTCTTATGAAAAATTATTCTTTGATACAGATTTCTAATTATGAAAAAGGATATTGATTATAGTAACTTAAAATTTGGCTATTACAAGACTGATTATCGTTATATTTCAAAGTATAAAGATGGCAAGTGGGACGATGGTGTAATTAGTACAGATGAATTTGTTACTTTAAATGAGAGTGCCGCAATCTTACAATATGGTCAACAAGTATTTGAGGGCATGAAAGCTTTTAGAACTGTTGATGATAGAGTAGTGTTATTTAGACCAGATATGAATGCTGAAAGATTTTATAATTCAGCGCTTACAATGTGCATGCCTCCTGTTGATAAAGATAAGTTTGTTAAGGCAGCATGCGAGGTTGTAAAAGCTAATATAGATGATGTGCCACCCTATGAATCAGGTGCTACACTTTATCTTAGACCATACTTATTTGGCACTAATCCAATTCTTGGCATTAAACCAGCAAGTGAATATGAATTTAGAATCTTTGCTTGTCCAGCTGGTCCTTACTTTAAGGGCGATGGCAGAATGCTTGATTTATGTGTTTCTAAATTTGATAGAGCTGCTCCAAGAGGTACTGGCGGCATAAAGGCGGGACTAAATTATGCCATGTCTTTAAGAGCTTATGTGAAGGCTCATGAAGAAGGCTATGCGGAAAATGTTTATCTAGATCCTTCTAATTTAACTTATATTGAAGAAACTGGTGGTGCTAATATTCTATTTGTTACAAAAGACAATAAGATTGTTACACCAAAATCTGATAGTATTCTTCCTTCTATTACTAGAAAGAGTTTAATGTATGTAGCTAAACATTATTTAAATCTTGAATTAGAAGAAAGACCTATTAGAATAGATGAAATAGATAACTTTGTTGAATGTGGCCTATGTGGTACTGCTGCTGTAATATCGTTTGTTGGTTCTATTACAAATGGCGATAAGAAAACAGAATTCAAGACCGGCTCAATTCTAGGCAACCTAAAGGATACTTTATTAGATATTCAAAAGGGTAGGATAGAGGCTCCAGAAGGCTGGATTGTTGAAATTAAATAATATAAGGACACTGCGAAAACAGTGTTTTTATATGCTACGTAATATAATATGATATAAATTGGTTATGAATACTAAAGAAAAAGATGAAATTGTTGCACATCTTAAAGAAATTATTCTGAATAATGGCTTTTCTTATTTAAATGATAATGCATATAAAGTTTATGAAGGTCTTAAAGTTGAGACGAACATTAAAGTTGCGGTACTTAGTTGCCTATTAAATGGGGTTTGTGATGTTTTGACAAAGAGGGATATAGGTTATGACGATTTGCTTTCATTCATCAAAAAGAATTGTTTATTGAATGATGATGCTTCATATTATATGGC
>CAVCDR010000040.1:0-9302 GCA_963601025.1 Agathobacter sp.
CTGGATTGTAGTTTAATTCAAGTAGTAGTTTTCCCAGAAGCTCGGTCATTTATGGTCGAGTAGTTCACATAAATCTAGAAAATGCTCATGAATTGAAATAAGATGATATTGCTTTTGGGTTTTGTGGATCCGGCATATGCTTCTTTATATGGTCTTGAAATAACGATGTGATAAAGCTAGCAAAAAAAGATAAATGAAATATAATAAGGCATGGCGGTATTGATGACGTTCCTATAAAACTGGTTTGGCTATGGTGATGAAAAAACAACTCTTGTTATTGTGAGCTTGATAATTAAGATGATTAAGCTAAAGATGGATTATCAAGATTTTGAAAGTAGATAATTATCATTCTTAAATAATCTCTATAGAATAAGAATAACAGTTACATATAAAGACGCATCGATAGTTCATTTGTATCAAATGATTCTTCTAGACCTAATGGTTGTTCAGGTGGCAATAGGACGCCTAATATTTGTTTATTAGCACAATCTTGCATTAGCTTTTCTCTTGCATTTATTGCGCAATCAAAAGAGATATTGCCAAAAGAAAATTCAAGTTCTGAGGGAATTACTATATGCCAACATAGTCCTTGCATATATAGTAAAGCTCCCTTTTCACCATCAGATAAAATCATTGTATTAAAATCTGGTGGATAAGATAAAACGGCCTTTGTTATAGTATTTACTAGTTCATCTATGTTGTCGTGTCTATTAAAATCAATCGCAACATATGATTGTTCACCAATGATAAAGAAGGCAATTCTATTATCTACAGAGCCTGTTAAGCATCTTATGCTTTCTTTCATATTATCAGTAACTTCTAAACCTTTAATAGTAGCTAAATTCCAGTTATTTACATTTACATCACTTTTATATAATTTCATTGTTTGTTCCTCCTTATAATGTTCCTTCCTTAAACTTTAGACCAAGATCTTCCATTTCATTTACAATCTCTCTATAAGATTTATTTCCTAGATTTCTAATTCTTTTTACTTCGTATGGTGTTTTATCACATAGTTCTTCTAGATAAGAAATGCCTGCTCTTTTTAATACGTTGTAAGTTTTAACTGTTAGATTTAATTCGTTAATTTCATGTTTCATAATAATTGCTCCTTTTTGTTTACATGACTATAATAGGTTATTTATTGAGAATGTATTAGGTTACAAAGAATTATATTTTGTACCTCAATTATTATTTTTTAGTTATTTGAGATTAAATATACAAATAAATGTAAGCGCTTTAGTTTTATAATAATTATTAAGGGGAATTTGATTATGGAAAAAGATAAACAAACAAAACGTAACCTAGTTATGTATCCACTTGGCACAGTAGGTAGAGATATGATGTATGCTTTGTTTAATAGCTACTTGCTTACTTATACAATGTATACTCGTTCTTTGACTAATGCTCAACTAGGGGCTATTACAGCTATCATGGTAGCTGCACGCATATTCGATGCGTTAAATGATCCGATTATGGGTAATTTAATTGAGAGGACGCGTACTAAATGGGGAAAATTTAAGCCTTGGCTTTTAGCTGGTATATTATCTACTTGTCTAGTTATTTATACGATATTTAATTCTAATTTAGAGGGTTGGCCTTTTATTATTGAATTTGGTGTATGTTACTTCTTATATTCAATTACTTTTACAATGCATGATATTTCTTATTGGGGTATGATTCCTGCTTTAACAAGTGATGGTGAAATGCGTGATGTCTATACTTCTAGGGCTACTCTTTTTGCCGGTATTGGCAATACTAGTGCGCAGGTATTAATTCCTATGCTTACAGCTGGTGCCTTGGCTATTGGTGGTTCTAGTAAGGTGGCTTATGGAAGAATTGCTTTAATTATTTGTATCTTGGCACCATTGTTTATGTTGTTTACTTTATTTGGTGTAAAAGAAAGAAGAGATGATGCCTCTAAGCCTACACCACCACTTTCTTTTAAAAAGATACTTAATACTTTTACCCACAACGATCAGCTTGTTTGGATTACTATTATCTTCTTACTACAACAAATTGGTAGTAATATCGTTTTAAATGGTATTGGTAATAACTATATCTATTTTGAATTTGGTTATGATGGATCATTATATTCATTATTTACTACTGTTGGTATGGCAGCAACGGCTATCTTGATGATCTTTTATCCAAACATTTCTAAAAAGATTAATCGTAAGAAAATGGTTAATTTAGCCATCTATATCGGTTTAGTTGGTTATATCGTACAACTATTTGGTGGTTTACTTCTTCCAACTACTAAATTTAAATTCTTTGTGGTAACCTTTGGCTTTATGTTAGCTAACTTTGCCCAATATGGCCTATATCTAATTATGATGATTTCTATTATCAATACGGTTGAATATAATGAACTTAAAACTGGAAATCGAGATGAAGCAATTATTTCTAGCGTTCGTCCATTTATTACAAAACTAGCTAGTGCCTTGGTTGTAGTAGTTACAACGGTTACCTATATGATTGTTAATGCGACAGCATATACAAATCAAATTTCTACTTTAGAACAAAATGCCACTAGAGGCTTAATTGATGACGCTACTAAGAGTGCTAGTATTGATAGTATTATTCAAAGTGTAACAGCTGTTCAAAAGAACGGTTTACTTATTGCAATGACGGTTATTCCTTGCGCTTTTATGATTGGTGCATGTCTTTTGTATAAGAAAAAATATATTCTTACAGAAGAAAAATATAATGAGATTTGTAAACAATTAAACGAATTAGACTAATTATTTCTTGATATTTAGAATATATTTATAAGCTTTAGTTTTACTAGAGCTTATTTTAATTAGGAAGACCCCCATGGCTATCATGATGAAAAATAAGGCATTTCCTAAATCAAATAATGATTCATTTAAATCATTAAATAACATTGCTGGTAATAGACAAAATACGCATAAAAGAATGCCGATTGTCTTTAATCTTTTTCCTTGTCTTAGATAAGATAAATAATAGTTATTATATAAATGATTTTTGTATTCAAGGGGTAATACTGGGAAAGTATAGCTTCTAATATTGTAGCCTTTAATAGCTTTTACTATTAATATGATACCTACGATATTAAGGGCAATCCAGATGATAGCTGCAATACCAGTCAATAATGTAGAGTAATATCTTTGTATTAACATAGGACTGGATAAAGAAATGATAATACAACAAATGCCTAAGGCAATCTTATAGTCTTTTTGATAAGTATCATTGATATATTTATCAATCACTTTATATTTGTCATCTTTTATAACTTCTTCATCTTCAATATTAATGTATTCTTCTTTAGCCTTTTCCATGTCTTTATTTTATAATACTTGAGTATGTTAAGTAAAAAGTATGGTGATGAAATAGACTTAAAAGATTTAGCTGATGTGCATCCTAGTAAGTATTATCTAGTTGATATAAGGGATGACACTAGTTTTGATTATGGTCATATCCCTAATTCTATGCATATTGATAAGCTTGAGGATAAGATTTTAAATAAAGAATTAAGTAATGATAAAGCATATGTTTTATATTGTATGCATGGCAAAGACTCTTATGATTATGCCGTAAGAATGAGAGAACTTGGTTATGATGCCTTAAGTTTAAAGGGCGGTTATGCAAGTTTTATTAAGGCTAATTTAAGTAGATCTAATGTTGAACTTAAAAATGAAGTAGAAAAATCTTTGACTACTACTTATCGTAAAGAACTTTTATCACCTTTTTTAAAGGCTATAGATAAGTATGAATTAATTAAAGATGGCGATAAGATTTGCGTTTGTATATCAGGTGGCAAAGATTCCATGTTGATGGGAAAGCTATTTCAAGTTTTAAAAAGATTTTCGAAGATTGATTTTGAATTAAAGTTTTTAGTAATGGATCCAGGCTATAGTGAACTTAATCGTTTAGTTATAGAAGAAAACGCTAAACACTTAGGTATTCCAATTGAAATATTTGAAACAAGCATTTTTGATATTGTCTATAATCAAGATAAATCACCATGTTACTTATGTGCTAGGATGCGTAGAGGGCACTTATACAACAAAGCTAAAGAACTAGGTTGTAATAAGATTGCCTTAGGTCATCACTATGATGATGTGATAGAGACTATTTTTATGGGTATGATGTATGGTGGCCAAATTCAAACAATGATGCCTAAGCTTAAGAGTGATAATTTCAAGGGTATGGAACTTATTAGGCCAATGTATCTAATTAGAGAAAAGGATATTAAAAATTGGCGTGATAATCATGGCTTACATTTTATCCAATGTGCATGTCATTTTACGGATACTTGTTCAAGCTGTAGGGAAGATGGCAGCACTAGTTCAAAGCGTATGGAAGTTAAAAACTTGATTAGGGAGCTTAAGAAGACTAATCCGTATATAGAAAAAAACATTTTCAAGAGTGTTGAAAATGTTAATTTAGATACTATCATCGCTTATAAGAAGGATGATATAAAACATAATTTTTTAGATGATTATGATAAGAAATAATCTACTTTTCGATTGTTAGAATATCGCTAAAGCCTGTAATTTCTAATACTTCATTAACATCTGCACAAACATTTTTTAGTACCATTGTACCTTGTTTGTTCATTGTCTTTTGAGCATTTAGTAAGACTCTAAGTCCAGCAGAAGAAACATATTCTAGCTTTTCAAAATCTAAGACTAGTTTTTCTACATCTTTTAAAGAATTGTTCATTGTTTCTTCTAAAAGAGGAGCAGTAGTAGTATCTAATCTACCAAGTAGTTTAAGTGTTAAGGTATTACCATCTTTTGTTTGTTCGATTTCCATATTGCCTCCTAAAAATTTAATGTGTCGACTTCATCTAATAATTCAATAATTAGATTCTTGTATTTTTCGATAACTTCACCAGCTTTATCAAAGCCCTCACGCTTAATTGTTCTACGCATAATTCTTGTATAGCCAATTAATTTAGCCTTCTTTTCAATATCATTTAATTTATCTTTGTCAGTTGTGCCAAAGTATAATTCTAAGCTCTTGTTCCAAATATAAGCACAAGTATCATAGTCTAGGCCCATAAAGCGTTGGCATTCATCACGTTTAAATAGGGCAAAGCCTTCATAGGCATTATACATAGCTGCAAATTCAAAGATTGGATGGCCATGTGATAAAGTGTCCATATCAATTAATAGTGTTTCATTATTCTGCATCATGATGTTTTTCATATGGAAGTCACCATGAATCATATGCATACTATCAGGTACACTATTAAATAAAGTAGTTAATTTTTCATGTTTATCTTGTGGTAAATAATCTTTTAGATAATCTACCCAACCCAAGGCAACTTCTTTTAAATCCGGCATATCTTCGGGTTTTACTACAGTGCCATGTATTTTCTTTAATAAATCAATTGATAATTCAATATATTTATCTATATTGGCTCTATCGTTTAAAATTAGTTTTACATATGATGTAGCATTTAATAATTCAAATACTGAACCATAGGTATCACCAACTTTTACAACATTGTATGGTATAGCTGTTGGGATACCTAATACAAAGGCTGTTCTAGCAAGCTGTCTTTCTCTTTGAATATCTGGAAGGGCGTCCTTGTTCATATAGACTTTAATGATCGTATCACCATTTAAACGATATACTTTACCATTACTACCTTGACCAATTAGTTCACATCCCTCAACGGACATTGTTTGATAAGCTTTTTCAATGTCCATCATTTCGGTAAAACCAGTCATTTCAAAGACTTCGTAGACATCTAATGAGACATCAACTAGTTTTAAAGTAGGTTCAGCCTTCTTTATTCTTAGGATAATTCTAAGTCCAGCACTAGAAATATAATCAAGTTTTGCAAGATTGAAGACTAGGGAACTGTGACTATTTTGTGAAATAATTTCATTAACACTAGCTTCTACTTCGCTTGCGTTATCAGCGGTAACTCTACCACTTAGGAAAATAGTTAGTGTATCTTGATCTAGTGAATGTTCAAATTCAGTCATTTTCTTCTTCCTTCCCGAATATTTTATCAATTAATTCGACATATTCTTTATATGCGGCGCTGTCTTTTAAAGATACGATAGATTTAGCGATTGAGCGATAGTACCATGCGTGCATCTTGGGATCTTTTTGATTTAGTTCTAGCCAAATCTTGTCACCATCTTTAAGCCATGCGCGATAAAATGAGCGCAAGTTACTTAATTTATCTCCAAGCCATAATATTTTTACAGCCTCATCTTTAGTGTTTTCCAACATTAATAGAGAGTCTTCTTTTCTTTCCATCCAAGTTTCGTTGGCTGGACGATAAGACATCTTATCTTCTGTTTCACTTTGTACTAAAGCGCTAACTCTAGCCCCAAACTTTTTCTTGATTACCTTAGGGTCTACACCGCAATCTTCAATCGTATCATGTAGACATCCAGCAGCCATAATCTCTCTATCATCAGTCATTGTTGATATGATGGCCGCTACCTCTAGTGGATGAAGTATATAAGGCGAATGTGATAGTTTTCGAACTTGTTCGCTATGGGCATCCGTGGCAAACTTAATTGCCTCATTTAATATTTCATTCATATTTTTTCCTCATTGTTAGAACATTTTGTCCATTGGCATATTCGTAGCTTACATCATCCATAATCTTTTTAACTAAGAAGATACCAAGCCCGCCAGCTTTTCTATCTTCAGCCTTTAGTTTAATATCAGGATCCTTATTTTCTAACGGATTGAAAGGAATGCCCGAATCAATAAATTGCAAAGTAATTTCATTATCTTCACTAATCATTTTTAGTGTTACCTCTCCACCATCTTTATAGGCATAACTAAATATGTTTACATAGATTTCTTCAATGCAAAGTAAAATCTGATTAGTAAATTTCATTGAGGCATTATGAGCTTCAAGTTCACATTCTACAAAGGCATTGACTTTATCAATCTTATCCTCAGGAACATGCAACTTTAGCTCTTTATATTCTTTGCTTACATAAGCTCTTTTATAGTGGACCATTACCATAGTTATATCATCAAATTGTTCTGTACTATTAACGAATTTATCAACGTCTTGTTTAATTCCATGCACAATGTGTTCAGAAGTATCATTAGAATGTTCATTTAAATAATTCTGCAGTCTTTCTTCACCGTATTGTTCATTATCAATGTTACAAGCTTCGGTTACACCATCGGTGTACAGGAATATTTTATCACTTGGGTCTAGTTTTATTTCGCATTGGCTATATCGCATGCCATCTATTCCCGCTAGGATAAAGCCTGGCTTTGACTTTAAAAATTCAAACTTTCCATCGTGTTTAATTAGTGGTGGATTATGTCCAGCATTAACGTATGTTAAGATACCTGTTTCTAAATCAATAATACCTAACCATGCGGTTACAAACATTGCGTTATCGTTGCCTTCTGAAAGCATATGATTAGCTTTGGTAAAGGTGTTGGCAGGACTGGTTCCCATGTTTATTTCGTTTTTTAAGATAGTTTTAGCTATTACCATAAATAGGGCAGCTGGAATACCTTTTCCCGATACATCGGCAATAGTAAGACATAAGTGTTTTTCATCTATCATATAAAAATCATAGAAGTCGCCACCTACTTCTTTGGCTGGCACCATTGATGCATAAATATCTAATTCTTTATGATCGGGGAATGGTGGAAAGATATTTGGTAACATATGGGCTTGAATATTGTTGGCTAGATTTAGTTCAGATTCTATACGCATACTCTTTTTAGTGATACTTTTTTGCCTTATTACCATATCATGTCCAGTTTTAGCTATTCTAAAACAAATGACTGATATTAAAGCTAATAATATTAGTTTTGGAATATAGTTTAAGACCATAGCCTCATATACTCTTTGATTTACATCTATCCCTAAACTTCTAATGGCTTCTTCGAGCGTACTTGTAATATTTAAGGCAGTATTTGTAGGTATAGTATAAAAGTTTAAATCAAATAGGCCAATATCAAAGTAGGCGTTGGCAAATGTTGATAGACCAAATAGTAAAGCTGAAAAGATGGCTACAATGGTCGTAAATTTAGTATCAAAGTAGCGACATGACAAGACTACTGGTATGGCCATAGCTAAGACAAAGGTATAGTTTAAGGAACAATCTAGCCTAGCTAAGACAATAGTTAGTTCCGCAAACATGACATATTTTAGCCATTTCTTTTCGCCTTTCATAATATGACATAAGATTATCGCGATTAATAATTCAACAATACTTTGAATGGCTATTTTAAAGAAAGTATAGTCATCTATTTTAAAGACATCTATATAACATAGTAAATAGCCAATGGCCAAGACGACACATTGAAGAATCATGGAAAAGGCTACAAGCTTGTTGGCTGCAATTTCATTTTCTTTAAAAATATCTTCTTTCTTTGGTGTTTCTGTTTTGCTCATAAAAATACCTACCACTACTATTATAATTGTAAGAGAGGTGATGTTTATGCAAGAAGTTAAAATTGAAGATCTAAAAATTAATCCTTTTACGATGATTGGTAAAGAGTGGATGCTTATAAATACTAAAAGTGGTGATGAAATAAATTCAATGACGGCAGCTTGGGGTGGCATGGGCTATCTTTGGAATAAGAATGTTGTTTATTTATTTGTTAGACCGCAAAGATATACTAAGAAGTTAATTGATAGAGATGATGTTGAAATCTCATTAAGCTTCTTTAATGGAGAACATAAAAAAGAATTAGCTTATTTAGGCAGTGTTAGTGCCTACAACAATAAGAATAAGGTTAAGGAATGCGGTTTAACTTTAATTAATGATGATGTAACTACCTATAAGGAGGCTACTTTAACTTTTAAGGTTAAGAAGTTATATAGACAAACTATTGATAAAAACAGTTTTATTGATAAGGAAGTAGACTTAAAACAATATCCACTTTCTGATTATCATGACATGTATGTTTGCGAGGTTGAAAAGGTATTTGTAGATTAAATGCATCGTCAAAATAAATGAATCTTTTATGGCTAATCGAATTATTTCAAGCAATCGTTAAAGCTACATGTTATAGTTTCATTCCATCTTCACTGTTATCATCTGCCATTACACTTAATATCATTTGTTTAATATCAAAAATATCAGAAATGACAGTTGCGTCCATGCTTCCATCGCAGTTAATTAGCCAAGAGAATGTTTGATGAAGTTCCATTGTGAAGTCCACTAATTCAGGTTTTGTCATTACTTTATCAGAAATATATCCATTGTCTATGAGTAAACCCATGCTTTTTCAATGCCAAGCAAGGAAACTCGGCTCTTCAGAACAAAGATGAATTGCTTTTTATTTTGAAATATTCAAACATAGGGTAATTAAAAAGTAGT
>CAVCDR010000041.1:0-5225 GCA_963601025.1 Agathobacter sp.
CTACAAAGGGTTCTAAAGGCATGGCTAGTACTAGTAGAGTGGTACCTGCTAAATTAGCAGCTTCTCAAGAAGAAGAAATAAGAAACTATGCATTAAAGGCTTTTAAAGTGTTAAATGCCAATGGTGTTGTTAGAATTGACTTTATGATTGATAAAGATACTGAAAATGTATACTTAAATGAAATCAATTCTATTCCAGGTTCTTTAGCTTTCTACTTATGGCAAGCTGTAAACGTTGATTTTAAAAAGGAATGCGATATTTTATTAGATAACGCAATTAAGAAATATAGAGACAAAAAGAAGAAGACAAGGACTTTTGATACAAATATCTTAAGTCATTATAAGGAGGGTTAATATGTCTACACCACATAATCAAGCTAGTATGGGGGATATTGCTAAGGTTGTTTTAATGCCTGGTGATCCGCTTCGTGCAAAATTTATTGCTGAAACTTTTTTAGAAAATCCAGTACAATTCAATTCAATTAGAAATATGTTTGGTTATACTGGAACCTACAAGGGGAAGAAAGTTTCTGTAATGGGATCTGGTATGGGAATGCCTAGTATTGGTATTTATTCATATGAATTGTTTAATTCTTATGGTGTTGATGCCATTATTAGAATTGGCACTGCTGGAGCTTATAAAGAAGAACTTAATTTATATGATGTAATTGTAGCTGATAGTGCTTATTCAGAATCTTCATATCCACTTGCAATGTCGAATGTTGATACACATGTTACTTATCCAAGTGAAGAATTGAATAATACTATTATTAAGGCCGCAGAAGATTTAAATATTCCTGTTACTAAGGGTAGAATTCATTCTAGTGATATTTTCTATCATGATGCTAATTCAACTTATATGGAAGGCGTTAAGGAAAACGATTGTTTGGTAGTTGAAATGGAAAGTTTCGCTTTATTCCATAATGCAAAGGCATTAAATAAAAAGGCAGCTTGTATTATTACTGTTTCTGATTCTTTAGTAAATCATGTTGAGACTACTGCTGAAGAAAGACAAACAGCTTTCACTAATATGATGAAGATTGCTTTGGAGGCTGCAATTAATAATGAGTAAGAATACTCGTAAAGTCTTTGTGATTATTCTAATCATTTTGATGGTTGCGATAACTGTATTACCTGTTGCATCATTATTATTCACATCATGAAAAAGATAGTATTATTATTTACAATAGTTTTTATATTGTGCGGTTGTTCAAATAAATATGTAAGTTTAGGCTATTCTAAAGAAGCCGCAAAAGTAATCGAGGGTCTACAAGATTCTAAACTATTTGAAACTTATAGTGATAAACTTAATGAATTACTTACAAATAGTGATTTTGATGCAAGTAAACTTGATATCTATGGAGAGTTTATTGATAGCTTGGATGTTGATTCTTTAATCAAACTAGCTAAGGATAATATTACAAGTGACGATATTGAACTAGTTAAAGAACTTATAAGTAATTCGAACTTTGATATTGATAAGTTAAATGAATATCTTGATGTAAGTACTGATATTGATGATGTTGATACTGTTGTTGAAGTCGTTAATAATGGCTTGAGTGATTTTGCCTTACTTGTAAAAGCATATATGGCAGATCCGTATTACATTGCAGATAATTTACCTTTATATATCAAATATCGTACTGATGATACAATTAGAAACCAAGTGCAGTATGTTAATACTTTAGGCTATCTTACTTATTTTGATGATGGCATGTATGCTGAACCTGATAAGTATGGTGTCAAAATGAATGTTAATAAGTATTATTATTTGGGTGAAACTTATAATCCTGATGATATTGAAAGCTTAACAAGTTCAGAAGGCTATGGCTCTTTGCGTAAGGTTGCTCATGAAGCTTACAGTAAGATGCAAGCGGCAGCAAGCAAAGATGGTGTGGATTTTTATGCAACAAGTTCATATAGAAGTTATGATACGCAAGTTAAAATCTACAATAGTTACTTAGTAAATGATCCTCAAGATGTTGTTGATACTTATAGTGCTAGGCCAGGCTTTTCTGATCATCAAACGGGATTAACTGTTGATATCTTAAGCGGTGGTTATGACTTTGGCAATTTCTATGCATCTGCAGCGAGTGATTGGTTAGCGAAAAATGCTTACAAATACGGCTTTATCTGTCGTTATCCTGATGGATTAACCGATGCGACAGGTTATACTTATGAGCCATGGCATTATCGCTATGTAGGAGATATAGCTCAAGATGTATATGAAAAAGGTATTTCATACGATGAATACTTTGAAAAATATGTTAAAGAAAGATAAGGCATGAAGAAATTCGTGCCTTTTTTGTATAATTATAGTAAGAGATGCTAGGAGGTTTAAAATGGATAATTCAAATATTGATGTCGTAATTAATGCAGGGGGTATGGGTACGAGATTGTATCCTTTAACTAAGGATAGACCAAAGCCTTTAGTTCAGGTTGGTGATTATACAATGATTGAACATATTATTAGACATTATCAAGCTTGTGGTTTTAAAAAGTTTCATGTGATTGCCAATTGGATGAAGGATAAGATGATTGCTTTCTTTAATGAACATCCTGAATATGATGTAACTATCTATAATGAAGAAAAGCCTCTTGGTACTGGTGGCGGTATTTCTTTGCTTAAGAATAATATTAAGGGAACTTTTATCTTAAATAACTGTGATACATTGTGCTTATGTGATTTTGATAAGATGTATGAAAAACATAAGGAAAATGGTAATACCATTACTTGTTTAGTTACTTATGAGGAACAAAAGTTTGCCTATGGTGTATTTGAATTAGATGGTGATAACGTTACTTCAATAAAAGAAAAGCCTACCCATAAATATTATGTTAATGTTGGTACTTATATTTGTGAACCAAATGTAATGAGCGATATAAAAGAAGATACTGAATATGGTTTTACTGATATCATTGATTTAGAGATGCAAAAGGGTAATAAAGTAGGCTCTTACTTAATTGATTCTTATTGTTGGTTAGATATGGGCAATCATCAATCTTTACTTGATTCTGAGCGTATTTTAAAGTACAGTACTTATCAAAACTTATGGAAGTAGTATTTGGCAGTATCATTTTTGATACAGACGAGAAAATGATTCATGATTTCTTTGATACTTTAACAAATCAAGATGATAAGGATTTTCCAATATTATTAATCAACGATCATTTTCCAAAGGAAAAATTAGATAAAGTATTAGATTCATATAGTGAATTAAAAAAACGCATTACATTAATAGATGTAGAGGACAAACAAACATTTTATGAGAATCGTTGTGAGCTTATTAAGGAAGCTAAAAAGCGTGGCTATGATTTATTAATACGTGGTGATTTTGATGATATCTACTCTTTAGATAAAGTAAGTGCCTATAAAAGACAATTTGATGATGATTATGCCTTCTTTTATAACGACATATTAGTAAATAATGAATCGATATTTGAAACATTGCCTACTATTTGCGATGACTATAAACAAATTGGTCAATATAATTTTGTGGGTGAGGGAGCTTGTGCAATAAACTTACATTATATTGATGATTCATTGCTTGAAAAACTAGGACAAGGAAAGACTAATGTATTTGACTGGTATATGTTTACTACTTTCTTATTAGAAGGTCTAAAGGGTAAAAGAGTAGATTCAGCTTATACTTTCTATCATTTATATGAGGGTAATATGGCTGGTGTTCCTTGTAAGAATATGAAAACAATCAATAAGGAAATTAATATTAAGCGTCTTCATTATTCTTTATTAAAAGATAGAAATGATTATTATAAATATCTAGATGAAAAGTATAGTGATGAAGTTAATATTAAGATAAAAAATGATTTAGATAAATATTATTGGTGGCAATTCACTTATGTAGATTAATGGTGGAGAATATGACATTTGAAGAATTTTTAAGTAATAATTTTGCGGAAATAATTGGTTTAGTATTTATTTGGATTATTATCAATAAAGAAAAGCTATTAGATAAGAAGGAACTTCATTCTTTTATGATTATCTTTTATTGTGAGATTGTGGAGCTAGTAGCTTTTAATATTGAAAAGATAAGTGGATATTGGACTGAACCTACAGCATTACGTATAATTCTATCGGCTATTGCTTATGTCTTTAGAGCGGTTTTGGTATATTTGTTTATACGCTTAATTTGGCCTCATGAAGATAACAAGAAAGCTCAAATACTTTTATTTATTCCGCTTGTTATTTGTACAATATGTGGTTTCTCACCATTTTTTAGCGACGTTGTATATTCTTTTTCTTCAACTAATCACTTTGTCAGAGGACCACTTGGTTGGATCTTTATGGCCACAGTAATAGCTTATATCCTTGTCTTTGTTTATTACATTATTAAACAACATAAAAATGGTGAAATGATGAATACGGCTACTTTATTGCTTATTGCGTTTTTCATTATCACTTCAACGATTCTTTCAACCATTTATGATATGGAATGGATGGGCAGGCTTTCAATTGTATATGGAACAGTATTTTGTCTTTTTGCATTGAATACAAATAAGTTAAAGAATACTATTTATGCTTTACAAGAAAATGAACAATTAAAGAACGCTTTAAATGAGCTTGAGGATACCAAGAAAAAGGCCGAGAGTGCAAATGATGCCAAAACAACTTTCTTATTAAATATGTCTCACGATATTCGTACGCCATTAAATGGCATTATTGGCATGTTAGATATTGCGGAACATTATCCAAATGATCTAGATAAACAAACCGAGTGTCGAGATAAAATAAGAAAGGCTTCTAATATATTGTTACAGCTTGTTAATGATGTGCTAGATAGAAGCAAACTTGAATCTGGTGAAGTGGTGCTTGAACATGTGTCTTTTGATTTAACAGATGTCATAAGAGAAGTAGATGATTCATTAAGTAAAATGGCAAATGATAATGGAGTGGAAATTATTGAGGAAGAATTTGGAGTAACTCATCGCAATTTAATTGGTAGTCCATTACATTTAAAGAGAATTATTATCAATATCATTTCTAATGCGATTAAATATAACAAAGAGAATGGCAAGGTCTATATTTCTTATAAGGAAAAGGATTTTGATGGTGATAAGACAACTATTGAATTTGTTTGTAGAGATACTGGTATTGGTATGAGTAAAGAATTCATGGATCATATCTTTGAACCATTTACGCAAGAAAGTCATAGTGCGCGTTCTAGTTATAATGGAACAGGACTTGGCATGTCTATTGTAAAGAGT
>CAVCDR010000042.1:0-11437 GCA_963601025.1 Agathobacter sp.
ATTTATTTCCGCCATATTTATCTATTCATCCACGACTTGCTTTATAGCTATGAATAAATATTCCACTATAAAAACAAGCTGATAGGCTTTAGAGATTATTACTTGCTAATTCTAATCTCTCTTTTATTTTTCTTATATTTGGATTCATCCTTATCGATAATTCCAAATAATAAAATAAAGATAAGCCTTACATGGCTAAAGTTACATCATAAACAAATACCTCATTAACTTTTCTAGCAGCAAATTCCTTTAAAAATCCGATATCCATTCACCGAACACACTATAAGTACACCTATTTACTATAAGAAAGAAGTTTTCCTAATCAATATAGATTTTGGAATTTTTTTATTAGTTTCTATTTAAAAAACAATATCATATATAATATTTAAACAAGGAAGATTATATTGAATGCCTGAAAAAGAAACTTTTTATAGATTTGTTTTAATACCAATTATATTGATTATGGTTGTGGGGATCGTCGTTTTGATTATTCATAGAATTGATAAAGCATTAGATGAAAATGCATCGGATGAAGCACGTGATAAGCTTGATTCTTTCAATTATTATATTGAAGTTACAAAATATATTAATTGTCTGTTTGGCGAAAGTTATGGTTTTCATAGAGATCAGCAGGCTTCTTTACAAATTGTCAGCAACTTTTCGAGTTACAAGCAATTTGAATATCTTATTAAGTATTTTGGCTTGGCTTTAAATGATGAAACCGTTAGTAATCTACAACAGTTAAAAAGATATGTTAATAAAGCCATTAGGACAGCAAACGAAAGTGGCAACAAAAGAGTTTCGCGATACATTTTTAGTGAAATACCTTCGCTAAAAATGTATTATATTTCGCCAAAAGGCAATAGTAAGACCTCTTTTACAGTTAAACTTACACCACAAAAAATAAACGAATTAATTGAGAACACTAATAAAATCTTACAAAAACAAGAAAATTCAGGTTATCAAAGAGCCAAATTAACACCACAAATTAGAGATAGCATTCTAGCCAGAGATAATTGGACTTGCAGAATATGTGGCAATTCTGTATATAAAGAACCTAATCTTTTATTAGAGGTAGATCATATAGTTCCTCTATCAAAAGGCGGTAAAACCGAACCAAATAATTTGCAAACACTTTGTTGGCGATGCAACAGAAAGAAATCAGATAATGTTGTATATCCAAAATAAAGCAAAAAACTCCAGTAGCATATATACTATTGGAGTTTGTTTTTAATCAACTAATTGTGTGCTATAGAATGCCTTTATAGCCTCAATCATATAATCATTATCCTTATTACCAGCTGTCTCGATTACTGAATGCATTGATAATTGAGCTAAGCCAATATCAAGTGACAATAACGAAGAATGATTGTTTGATATATTGCCAAGTGTACTGCCGCCCCTGCTATCACTTCTATTGGCAAAGAATTGATAAGGAATCTTATGTTCATCTAATAGATTAATAAATAAACCAAGACTTAAGCCATCACTAGTGTAAGCTCTACTTTCATGTTTGATGACAACGCCCTTATTCATATAAGTACGATTATTTTGATCATACTTTTCCGCATGATTTGGATGTAAGGCGTGGGCATTATCACAAGATAACATAAAGCCCTTGCTTAAAAGACGATAGTAATCAATATCTAAACTCTTAGCTACTCTTTTTAGCGTTGCCTGTAAGAAATCAGAATCAGCGCCCTGTCTTGTACTAGAGCCAATTTCCTCATTGTCAAAACAACAATATACATTCAAATTATCTTCATTATAATTATTCACAAAACCCATTAGACAAGTATAGGCACATTGTAAGTCATCTAGGTGTTGGCCACTAATAAATTCATTATTATTTCCCCATACATAAGCTTCTTGTATAGGATACAAGAATAAATCATAACTAATGACATCCTTATTTGTATCCTCTTTTAAAAATTCCTTTATATCCTTCTTCTCTAAAGAAACAAGAGGCATTAAATCCGTTTGAGCATTAAGCTTTAAATCACTATTAACCTCTCTATTTAAATGAATTGCCAAAGAAGGAATAATACAAAATGGCTTCTTATAGACATAAGATGATGACTTAACTTTGCCATCTTCCTTATAAATAATTCTTCCCGCAATACTAAGTGGTCTATCAAACCAAGAATAATAAATGGCACCACCATATACTTCGGTATTAAGTTTTAAGTAACCATTTTCATAAACCCAAGAATTAGGCTTTAAAACAAAGCTAGGACAATCAGAATGCGAAGCTGTAAGCTGTAAATGTGGAGTAGTAAGCTTACTTCCAACATTAAAGCTTATAAGACTAGATCCATTTCTAATAGCATAATATTTGTTTCCTCTTACAATGTTATAATCATCACCCTCATTAAGTTCTATATAACCATTTTGATCTAAAATCTCCTTAATGGTTGAAATCGCATTATAACTACTAGGACTATTATTTAAAAAATCAACTAAATTCATTTTCCCTCCAAATATTGACAAGCTAAACTAGCGGCTATAGCTCCATCATTTTGAGCTGTAACCACTTGCCTTAAAAACTTATTTTTACAATCACCCGCCACAAAAATATTATCATACTTTGTCTTACCTAATTCATCAGTGATTAGATACCCTTTTTCATCTAAATCTAACAAACCCTTAAACATTTGATTATTAGGAACAAGTCCAATGGCTAAAAAGACGCCATCACATAAAGCTATCTTAGAAACGTTATTCTCTTTATAGCCAATTCCCTTAAATGTTTTATTCTCGACAATATATTCGAGATTACTAGTATTAAAATGTGCCTCAACATTCTTATGGTCATATAGTTTCTCTACTTGTTTTCTTTCGCCAGTAAAATTAGCTAAGTCTTGTAAGATAATAAGTTTTCTACATGTGTTAGCCAATAAATTAGCTTCTACTAATGCTGAATTACCACCGCCAACTAAACAAACTGTTTTATCTTTATAGAGATTTCCATCACATACAGCACAAAAATGAACATTTTTCCCAATAAGTTCTTCTTCATGTTTAACATTTAATCTTCGATGTACACTACCCGAGGCAATAATTAAACTTTTAGTAATGATAGGTTCATTATCCTTAAAATACAATGCAATTTCTTTATCATGACTTACTTTGATACATTCGTCAAAAAGTAAATCACCACCCAAGTCATTTACTTGATCTAGCAACATATCACCATATTCGTCACCGCTAATTTGCTTAAAACCCGGAATGTTTTCCACACAAGGTGAATTGGTTATTTGACCACCAAAGACATTCTTCTCTATAACTAAAACTTGTTTACCATTTCTTAAGCCATAGATGGCAGCTGTAAGACCCGCAGGACCACCACCTATAATCGCAATATCATATATCTTTTCCATCTTACTTATTTAAATATTCATTGGCACTATTGGCCCCGATATAACGCTTGCCATCAGTATCAATAATAACTGGTGTTTCCTTTAAACCTAGCTTCTCGACTAGCTCTATATTCTCATTACAATTAACAGTATCAAAATCTACTTTATTTAATCTTAATCTTTGCGTAACACCCTTACATTTAGGACAGTGGTCTTGTACAAAAACAGTCAATTTGCTTGGCTTATACTCAAACGTTTCAATCTTCTCTTCACTCTTTGTCTTCTTGAATACTTCCTTATCCTTAGCTTTTAACACGGAATTTTCAGGAATATATTCTTTACGATCCTTAAACTCTTGAGCCTTACCATCATTCCAATTGGAAATAGGGCGATAGTAGCCCGTAATTCTTGACCAAACCTCAGTAGTCTCCCCACACTTTGGACACTTATAAACTTCACCAGTTATATAACCATGTTTAGGACAAATAGAATAAGTAGGTGAAATGGTATAGTAAGGAAGCTTATAATTTTCCGCAATCTTTCTTACTAAAGTAGCACAAGATCTATAATCAGGAAGCTTTTCGCCTAAGAAAGTATGGAAAACAGTACCCGATGTATAAAGACCTTGGAAACGATCTTCAATATCTAAAGCCTCAAATATGTCTTCTGTAAAGCCTACTGGTAAATGTGAAGAATTGGTATAATATGGCACATTCGAATCATCATTAGCTGTAATAATATCACTATATTTCTTCTTATCATGTTTGGCTAAACGATAGCTTGTACTCTCTGCTGGAGTAGCCTCTAGATTATATAAATCGCCATATTTTTCTTGATAAGAAACAAGACGATTGCGCATATAATTTAATACTTCCTCACAAAAATCTTGAGCCTTGTTATTAGTTAGATCTTTCATAATCCATTTAGCATTTAAACAAGCCTCATTCATACCAACTAGACCAATTGTAGAAAAATGATTTCTAAAAGTGCCCAAATATTGTTTGGTATAAGGATATAAGCCATTATCTAAAAGTTTAGTAATAACCTCTCTTTTAATCTTTAAAGATCTGGCCGCAATATCCATCACCTTATCTAATCTTCTAAAGAAATCTTCTTTATCTTTTGAAAGATACGCAATCTTTGGCATATTAACGGTAACTACACCAACACTGCCCGTTGACTCACCAGAACCAAAGTAGCCACCAGACTTCTTTCTAAGTTCTCTTAAATCAAGTCTAAGACGACAACACATTGATCTAATATCACTAGGCTTCATGTCTGAATTTACATAGTTAGAAAAGTATGGTGTACCATATTTAGCCGTCATATCAAATAACAATTTATTGTTTTCACTATCTGACCAATCAAATTCTTTAGTAATTGAATAAGTAGGAATAGGATATTGGAAGCCTCTACCATTGGCGTCACCCTCAATCATGACCTCAATGAAAGCCTTATTAATCATATCCATTTCCTTTTTACAATCCTTGTACTTATAGTCAAGTTCCTTGCCACCTACAATACAATATTGTTCAGCCAAATCATCAGGTAAAGTCCAATCTAAAGTAATATTGGTAAATGGAGCTTGCGTACCCCATCGAGATGGTGTATTAACCCCATAGACAAAAGATTGTATACATTGTTTAACTTCCTTATAAGATAAGTTATCTTCTCTTACAAAAGGTGCCAAATAAGTATCAAAACTCGAAAAAGCTTGAGCACCAGCCCACTCATTTTGCATAATACCCAAGAAATTAACCATTTGATTACATAAAGTACTTAAGTGCTTTGCGGGAGCAGAAGTAATCTTACCTTTAACACCACCTAAGCCTTCTTCAATAAGTTGTTTAAGTGACCAGCCAGCACAATAGCCTGTAAGCATACTTAAATCATGGATATGCATATCGCAGTTTTTATGTGCATTAGCGATTTCTTCATCATAAATTTCACTAAGCCAATAGTTAGCCGTAATAGCCCCTGAATTAGATAAAATAAGACCACCCACCGAATAAGTAACTGTTGAATTTTCCTTAACACGCCAATCTAAAGAATCCACGTAAGAATTAACTAGTTCCTTATAATCAAGCATTGTTTCCGATAAATTACGAGCCTTTTCTCTTTGTTTGCGATAAAGAATATAAGCCTTAGCCACATCCGCATAATTACTTTCACTTAAAACCTTCTCAACGCTATCTTGAATATCTTCAACCGATACTTTATTATCTTTAATCTTAGACTCAAAGTCAGCACAAGTCCTAAGGGCCAATAACTCGATAATACTATTGTTGTAGTTTCTAGAAACTGCATTAAAAGCTTGTTTAATTGCACTAGAAATCTTACTTAAATCAAATTCTACAACCTTGCCATCTCTTTTAATAACCTGATACATCTTAATCCTCCCTTATTCCACGAATCTCAACATTATCAACATATTTTTCTAAATCATTTTTATATTTAAAAATCTTTTCTTTATCTAAACTATGTAGACCACCTTTAATACAAGTGCCATTATCCTCAAAATTCTGCAAGTAATAGTTTTTAGAACCCTTTAGCCATCTTCCTAAAGAAGAAACATCTAAATCATCATGAAATTCTTTTACTAAAGTCGTTCTAAATTCATAATCTACGACATTACTCTTTAAGAGTTCAACACACTTAGAAACCTCTTTGATATCAAAATCATCTAGGCCTATTGTTGAACCGTACTTATCTTTAGTATTCTTAATATCCATGGCCACATAATCAACTAAACCTAAATCAATTAATTCCTTAAGCTTTATATAATTGCTACCATTAGTATCTAGTTTTACAAGTAAGCCATAATCTTTTATTTCTCTAATAAAATCCTTTAGACCATCTTGTAATAATGGTTCGCCACCACTAATACAAACACCATCAAGAATACCCTTTCTTTGATCTAAATAATCAAGGATATCTTCCTTTAAAAAATCACCATCTTGTTCATTTAGAAAAACTAAAGAACGATTATGACAATATGGACATCTAAAGTTACAGCCGCCAGTAAACACTGTACAAGCCATCTTGCCTGGATAATCTAATAAAGTTAACTTTTGTAAGCCATATATCTTAATATCATTGACTTGCTTAAATAATTCATATTCTCTAGCCTTATTAATGACCATATTCATTACTCTATCAAAGACAATTAAGTCTTCACTAGAAATATCCTTATATAAATATTCTTGCCACTGTTGCCTTAAAATATATAGTTCAGGAATAATCTTATTAGCCTTATCTGTAGTATAAAGACACCTACTTCTTTTATCCTTTTCGTTATTTCGAATATCAACATATTCAAACTGTTCTAATACTTTTAAAGATTTAGTAATCGTACCCTTATCAAAACTGCCGAAACTAGCAAGCTCATTCATTGTAAGGCCCTCATTTTCATAAATCTTTAATAGAAAAAGTAAATGCGTATAACCAAGATTATATTTGCTTAATACTTTGTCATAATATTTTTGGCTGCATCTATATAAGATAGAAGAATCAATGTCGCTGAATTTGCTTTCCATACTCTTATTTTACTTCATAAACAAAAAGTTGAAACTTCAACTATCAACAAATTATAATTTAAATATGGAAAGGTACTTAATTATATTTAAAGGACGTGTACAAGGCGTTGGCTTTCGCTATACATGCATGCTTATAGCGAATAAATATGGCTTAACAGGCTATAGTCAAAACCTTGATAATGGCGATGTAAAAGTAGAAATACAAGGAAACGATACGGCTTTTACTAACTTTTTAAAAGATATCTTAAATACTGATAGCTCTTTTATCAATATTGAAGACTATGCAATAAAAAAGATTGAAGTAAAAGAAAAAGAAAAAAACTTCACTATCCGATATTAGCGAAGTTATACATAATTATGGCGCCAGCCATAGCCACATTAAGCGAATCGATATTATGCATATCGATTTTTATTATTTCATCACTTAATTTAAAAGTTTCTTCCTTCACGCCACTTCCTTCATTACCCAAAATAATGGCCATCTTAGGACTTACTTTAACTTCATCTAAAGAAAGTGTATTATCTTTTAAACCAGTAGCGTAAACCTTAAAACCCTTATTCTTCAATTTAGTGATTTCACTACTAATGTTACCTCTAAATATATTTAAACTATATAAGCTGCCACAACTTGCTTCTAAACATTTAGGATGATATATATCAGCCGCATCATCACTAAGTATTACACTATCAAAACCAAATTGGCTACAAGATTCAAGAATTCTACCAATATTTAAAGGATCACTTAAATCCTCAAGAATCATCACCCTATTTTGATAATCATCCGAATAATTAATCTTCTTGCCTACTCCAATATAGTTTAAATTATCACTCTTACTAATCTTATTTAAGACATCTCTACTTACTTCATAACTATCTAAAAAATCAAAAGGACACTCGCCTGTGTAAATTAAAGTCTTTAAATAACCATATTTAAAGGCAGCATCAACAAGTTCTTCCTTAAGCAATAAGTATTCCTTATCACGATATTTCTTAAGATGAAGCTTAGTCCAATTTTTTACTTTCTTATTTTCTAAAGACTCAATCATTTTCTTTGCCCAAAAAGAAGTGTTGCCACTACATCAGCGCTGCTGGCACCACTTAAACTATTTCTAAAATCACTACCATAAGGTATATACAAGAAGCGATCACTAAGTTCTAACAATTTGCTTGAAATACCGCGCTTTTCGCCACCCAACATAAATAAACATTTGCTAGGAAATTTTTCATCAAAGATATCAAAACTATCATCACCTCTTTTTAAGGAATAAACCGTATACTCATTCTTTAACTGTTTAATAGTTTGATATATGTCATCACACTTTATGATATTGGCATATTCAAAAGCTCCAGCACTAGACTTAATAATTTGTGCTTCCATACTTGAATAGTCTTTTAAAGGAAGTAAGATATTTTTAATATTAAAGGCATATAAAGTTCTAATGACATAGCCTAAATTAAATGGATCTTCTATGCCATCTAAGTAAAAGATATCACCATCATCAAAGGCATCATTTTCTCTATCTTTTACTTCAGCACATATGCCACCAAAGCTTTTGCCTACATTTAGACTATCAAAATCAGCGCGCTTAATTTCTTCAACTTTAATATTTCTATCTTTAGCAATCCTTCTAATAAAATTAAAATCTCTATCCTTTTTAGCCTTATCAATATAAAGCACTTCTACCTTACGCTTATTAGCCAATATACAAGCCTTAACGCTAATCGCACCCTCAACTTGCATCTTATATCTTCCTTATCATATCGTTTTTGCTTACTGAGAAAGGAAGTCTAATAATTAGTTGTTCACAAGGTTTATGAGCCATTGCGACCTTATTCCATTCACTATCAAACATCACTCTATTAACAAATTGTCTATTTTCCTTATTAGGTGAAATAACCTCTAATTCATCATTTAAATCAAACTTATTTTTTACTTCAACTAAAGCTAAGCCACGATTACAATCATATGCCTTAACAATTCCAACATAGTCATGCGTAACGCCACTACCATTTACGCCATATAAATGTTTAGAATCATCACATGTACCACTTAAAAAGCCAGAATCACTTAATCTATTTTCACACTTTGATAATTCATTATCATAATATTCTAAACGTTTATCATCTAGATGACCTTTTTCATAAACTTCATCAATTAAATCACGATAAGTCTTCACAACACCCGCAATATAATATTCAGACTTCATTCTTCCCTCAATCTTTAAAGAAGCAACGCCACATTTAATCATCTCTTCAATATAGGCGCACGCCCTTAAATCCTTACTTGAAAAAGAAAGAGGATTATCTTTATCGCTTAATAACTCGCCATCTTCAATAACTTTATATTTCCATCTACAACTATGAGCACAGCCACCTCTATTGGCATCTCTATTAGTCATACGATTACTTAAAACACATCTTCCTGAATAATTAGAACACATGCCACCGTGAATAAAGACTTCTAAAGGAACATCGCTCAAACTAGCAATCTCCTTTATCTCCTCCATTGAAGCCTCTCTACCCAAGACTACTCTATCGGCCCCATATATCTTTAATAGCTTAACAGCCTCACTATTTAATGAGGAAAGTTGTGTTGACACATGAGCCTCAATATTTGGCGCATACTTCTTAACAAAAGAAATCACAAACACTGAAGAAACAATTATCGCATCAACACGAATTTCCTCTAAATATTTTAAATAATCCTTTAAACCTTCAAAGTCTTCATCATGAAAAACAATGTTAACTGTAACATAAACCTTTTTATTTAAGCTATGGGCGTAATCAACAATTTCCTTAATATCCTCATTAGTAAAATTACTAGCTCTAGATCTTAAAGAATAATTCTTACCCCCTATATAAACCGCATCAGCCCCATAATCTAGGGCAATCTTGGCCTTAAATAAATCCTTTGCCGGAGCCAACAATTCAATTTTATTCATCATTGCCCTCCTTTACATTACTTGTCTTCTTATATAAATAGCCATCAGAAAAATCATAGTCTTTATATTTAGCTACTAAATTTCGATATAAGAAACCATAATTATCAACCGAAAGTCTTCTTAAATCTCTTAAGACATCACATACTAAATTAAAATCACCAATAAATGTATCATCAACAATCGCTCTTTTAATTTTATCTTTTAAAGGAACAAGCTCTTGATACATTAAGAAGATATAATCAGTATAAATCCTAGTACCATATCTATCTTCAATTATAGGTAAGCTATAATCTCTATTTTCTTCCACTAATAAGACATCTCTTTTATTAGTTAAATCCAAATTAGAACCAACGTGTTTAAAATAATTGCTCAAGAATTTACGACGGGAATAAGACATCTTTAAATGACCAAATACTTGCATATCAACTCTATTTAAATTATTTTCAACGATCTTATTAATCTCATCTAAACAAAGTTCTCTAGAAAGAACGGTACCAATATTTTGTTTACTATAGAAATTCACATCCAACGAATTAGTTAACAAAGTATCTGGATCATAGATTAGCTTATTCTTAAAAGCTTCTCCAGCCATTAAAACAACACCTAAATCGGTAAAATATAAGCCATCTATATTAAGTTCCTTTAAGAAATCTAAATATTCATAAATAGCTACCTTATCTTTTTCAAAGATAAAAGTATCCAAAGTGACATAACGTTTTAAGTTATTATTTAAACAATATTTATTAATTTGTCTTATTTCATCTAAATTATATTTAAAACGTAATGAAAAAGGACCGCCAAAAATAACGCCATCAACATCCTTTTTAGTTAGTCTCTTTAGATTATCAAAATGACTTAAAGTAACCAATAATTCCATACCACAATTTTAGCACACCAACACCAGTTTATCTTTACTAGCCTTAACATCAATTACTCTTTGATTACTAGAGCCACAATATTTTAAACGGAAATCTTTAAGCTCATCCACAAATTGGCCATCAACCAAAACATCGATATACTTTAAAATTTCTCTTTGAGCATCATTTAAATTCTCATATAAGTAACCCGTCCATAACCATATCGTCTTATCAGGGAACTTTTCTTTGTATCTTCTGCATATTTCAATAACACACTTAACATTATTAGGATGTAAAGGCTCTCCTCCCAATACCGATAAGCCCTTTGTATGAATATTTTCGCCTAAAGACAATAGATAATTCATTTCCTTATCTGTAAACTCTTTACCACCTTCAAAATCCCAAGTATCACTATTAAAACAATTCTTACAATGAAAAGCGCAACCTTGTACAAAGATGCTTACTCTTATACCTGGACCATTACTTATATCTGTTCTTCTTATTTGAGCATAACGCATATAAGATATTATATAGCCTTAACATTTATTGAAGAAGAAAACAATCAAAAGAAATAGCACTAAAAATATAAAATTACGGTTTTCTATAAAAATGGATGTAATTTTTAACAGCTTTCCATAAAAAAATCCTTATTTGCACATGAAGGGTAAAAATCTTTAATTATTCCCTGGTGGTATAATGACAATGCTTGTAGAAAGGCAAGCATTCAAGAAATTTCATGAGGT
>CAVCDR010000043.1:0-14872 GCA_963601025.1 Agathobacter sp.
CCTCTGTATTGCCTATAGCTACATATCCATATTCGTCATTAAGTAATTCCTTATTGGTATCCACTATAACAATTCTAGTAAGCTTCTTTTCATTTGAAAAAGTAGGGCTAAAAAATGTATCCAAAGAATCACCATTCAAATACACTTCTCCTGTATATCTAAGTTCATTAGAGATTAAAGATTCTAAAGTAGAAAATAGTTCATTAGCTTCACTAGTTCTCAAAGTTTTAGTATAGTAACGATTCGCAAGACTTACACCACTTGCAAGCCCAGCTGATACCAAAAGTAAAATTAGAACAGCTACTAAAGTTTCAGCAATGCTCATACCCTTATTATTACGTAACTTATTCATAATAATAGTAGCCTCCTGAACTTTTATATTCCGTTACTTTATCACTGCTTACATCATTACCATCTATAGTTAATTTGAAATCACTAACTTTTGTACTACCATCCATAGAAAAAGTCTTAATACTGTCATAGGCTGTTTTATTAATCTTGCTAGCAGTAACAATGGCACCTGCAAGCATTATAAAACTTAAAGATATCATTAATACCGCAACAAGAGTTTCTACTATTGTTTCACCTTTATTGTTTAACTTAAACATTAAAAGGCACCTCCTGGATAGAAGACTTATAATACTTCCATACATAAATTTTATTTGTGTCGTCACTTCCGTTTTCAGAATATTCCAATGTAAAAGCTACATACATATTCTTATTATTGCTGGACAAAAGGAAATCAACAAAAAATAAACGTTCGTTTTCTTTTGAAACATTACTAACTTTTACATTGACATCATCCAAATTAGATGCACTAATCTTAAAATTTACATTTTTTGTGTTTGTTAAATCGTCTTTTATTAAATAAGTTGCAACATCTATTAATTGATCCTTGAAAGCATTTTCGTCCATTGTAGGAAGTTCACTTTCATCATAAACACAATTCCCATCTTTATCCTTCTTAAAAGTAAAATAAGTCTTTTTATCACTAATCTCTTTTTTCATAAATAGAGCCAAAGATTCTACAGCTTGACTTTCTTGTACACTACTTGATGTATAGTAAGAACGCTTAGCGCTAGTAGAACTTGCGGAAATGATGACGATTGAGACCATGCTGGCAACCATAAATAGTAGAAGTCCAAACAGAATGGAAACACCATGGTTATTATTTAATTTATTTTTTATTTTGTTCATAGTATCCCCTTTCTTTAATTGTAATTTTCCGTAATTATATCTTCGGCTAATTTATATAAAACGATGTCACTTGAATAATTAGTACTGCATGTAAAGTTGCTTCCACTCAAATATATGTAATAAGTTTCTGAATACCAACCGCCATCACTTCTTGAAAGCTTGTTGCCGCTATATGACCAATTCGAATTATTGCTATCACCTAAATTCAAACGTTCACTAAACCAGCTTGTATATGCCGATAAATAAGTATTGGTGCTATTATTCTTAATCTTTGATCCATCATATGTCCATAGGGCATTTGATCCAATGTTAGAGTATAGTATGTATGTGTTTTCTGATGTATCGGTTTTAGTAGATAAATCACTTGAACCAACCGATGAACCACTTCCCGTCATCACTCTAGTTCCACTTGTGATTACATAAGTTGAACCTGAATCCATAGTAGAAGATGCTATATAACCTTTTGTCTTAAATCTAGCATAAACAGTTATTTCATTAGGAAGACTAATGCCATTCACAACACTTCCATCACTATTTAATACTTTATTTCCATCAGCATCATACCAGCCTTCAATAGAATAGTTATCTTTAAGTGAAGGAGTATATGTGCCTTGGCCATTAATATAATCTATTGTAGCAAATTGAGTAGTTTCATCTTTGGCCTTAAAAGTAACTTGGCTACCTTGACTCAAATTCCAAGTCTTATTATCACTCATTGTGATAGAACCGCCATTTTCGTCAATGACTTTATTATCACCTTCATATAAACCAAAGAACTTCATTGAATAAGATACATTTGATATAACAGGACTTCCATCAATTAATGTTTTAATCGTTAAAGTATCATCATGTACAGTAATTTCAACTAGCGAATCTTTATCACAATTAAAAGTATAATTTTCACTTCCTACATTAATATTTAATGTATAACCTTCGAACCACTTAGCTTTAAATGTTGGAATAGTTTCTTCATTTTGATTTAGTATTAAACTATTGAATAATTCAGCATTAACAATCTTCCCATCCTTGTCTAATACTAAAGTTTCATTTTCGCCATCGCTATAATAGAAACCTTGTAAGATGTAGCCTGTTCTAGTTAACTTATCTGATATAGTTGTTAGATCTAAAGAAGTACTTCCATATTGGATCTTAGATAATGTAATAATATCTAGACTGTCATAATTTAAATCAATGTTAACTGAACCTTCTAAAGCAGTCCAATGAGCATATAGCTTAATATCTTCTTTTGTATTATATGCACCTTCAGCGGTTACTTCATCGCTATCAAATTTATCACCATTTTCATAGTACCATCCTGCGAAACTATAACCTGTTCTTGTAGGCTTATAATCAGCTAAACTTATAGTATTTCTAATCTCAAATGATTTACTTGTTGTCTTATCGCTAAATTCTCCACCACAGGCATCTAATATTAAGTTATAAGGTGTAGCTTCAATGCTAGTAGTTAAGCTTACTTTATAAGAAACGTTATTGTAGTTAACGGTAGCGCTAATTAAAACGTTATCTAATGTTGTGATTGAACCTTCATCAAAACTACTTACACGATAATAAATATTAAGTGGAATACTATAGAAGATATTTTCATCGTTAAGGGTTGTTGAAGAATATCCTGAATCGATAGACCATTGAACATCATCAATATCGCGTCCATCTTTTGTAACATTTACACTTACATTATCAAAATCAACATTATTAAATAAGCCAATATTGCGATCATAAATAAAGTAAGTAGAATTTTCGTTTGTTGGAGCAAGTCCCTCATCATAAGTCTTATCTTCGCCTACAATTTCATCAGTATCATTTTCTCTTACAAGAGCTTCATTATAATTAGTGGAATCACTAATCCCAATGCCGCCAATACAATTTACATCAATACTTGTAATCGCAGAGAAAGAAACCCCATGATAGTTATAAGTTGCGGTAGCAGTAACGATCGCATTATAGCCATTAGAAGTGATAGATAAACGTGTCTTTTCACTACTTATAGTTACTGCATCATCATCATTAATCTTTGTAGATGTATAAGTCCAATCACATAAGCTTGAATAATCAGTTTCTTCATCATTTGATGCATATGCTTTTAGATAGTTTGAACTTGTATCTATTCCAATCTTGTATATAGAAGATTTACCACTTTCCAAAGTTATTGAGTTAGGTGATGCCATTACATTTAAATTAGCAGTAACAGTTAAAGTTGAAATAGCTGATTTAGTTTCACCATCTTCGGTCCAAGTAGCCTTTACAGTAACGGTACCCTTATTATTTGCTTGTACCATTATTAGATAATTACCATCAGTATCTGTTCCATACTTGTTGTTATCGTCATAGTCTACTACTTGAGCTATCGATATATCTTCTATATTTTCTTCATTTAATATTTGAATATTTAATGAATCCTTATCAAAAGTTTCATTATTTAACTTAATAAGTTTTAATTCCATATAAGCATAAGAATCTTTGCTTACTGATTCCATATTTTTAAAGATATCTAAAGTATAAGTACCAAATTCAAAATAAGCATTATTATTTGGCCAAACGCCATAATGTACATTATTACTTCCCTCTTTAATAACTGTTGGGAAAGGATAATCTTTACCATCAAGTTCACTATTTCCGGCATTAAATGAATATTTGCCATTAACAGTTTGACCTTGACTATCGGTAGTTGTAACCGCGTTAAAGGCAGAACCTAATTTAGAACTAGAAGTCATAGCATTTATATCACTTAATTGATTATAAGTTGTAGATTCCAAATTACTTATATTGACCATAGATTTGCCAGATTCATTTTTAAATATTTTATATAAGTAAGTAAGATCACCAGTTATCATTTTAGTTTTATAAGAATCAATACGTTTCGCAGGGCTATTATTACTATTTTCACTAAAATAATATTTAGGCGCATTGACCCCAAAATTAGTACTACTTTCTAAATAGAAACAATTTTTGATTGTAGCATTTGAAGTAGCATTTGAATATCGATCAGCTAAAGACGTAATCATTGAAATCGATCTTATCGTTCCCTCAAGTGTAGGGAAATTCATATATGTATAACAATTTTCAACATATGGATAGCCTTCTTTAAAATCATCTTTGCCTGTAAAGTTTTGATAGTTCATCGCAAAACCACTTCCAGCAATACCAGCTATGTATATATGCGTACTAGCTTGATCGAATACCGATTTATTACTATCAGTTTTTATATAAGAAGTATATGTGGCACCTTTAGATCTATAGGTTTCATTTAATACATCACCTTCAACTTTAATAGAACCACCTGAATATGAATTTGTTACATTATATTGAACAGCACCAGATATTCCGCCAACTCTTATAAAGTTACCATATTCGGCACTGGTGAATTTATTATCAACACTCTTATGAATACATTTGATAATAATATCTACTACAGCTGAACACCTGTTAATACTAATATTAGAAACACCAACCAAACCACCAACGTTAGCTTCACCATTACCTTGCTTGTTCTTACTATTATCAATAATTTGATATCCAGCAATAGCACAATTTTCAATATTCAAAGTATTATCGCTACCATTATAATCATAGGCAATGCCGCAAAGACCACCAACCGCATAAGCGCCATCCGGATCTGTGTTAGTAGTTTCTCTTTGAATAATCGCATTATTTGTACTATAAAGAATAATATTCTTAAGTTGAGCTCCAGCAGTAACGCCAAATAAACCAACAGTAAAGCTCTTAGAATTAATATTTAATTCTTGAATCTTATAACTATCGCCATCAAAAGTGGAGCCAAACCATGCATATAACATTGCATTATAACTCGTTGTAGAAGTTGTACCTTGTCCAGCGATTGGTGTAAAGTTGGTGATATCACTAGCATTTAAGTCATGAGACATCTTAAATGTGATATCAGCTCTATCGCTATTGCCAGCATCATCCTTTTGTTGAGTACCGGCGCTAGAAATATTTGTATACATCAAATAATTGAATTTATTTTTATTAGTACTATCAACCAATGAAGATGTATTTCCTTCACTATTCCAGTTAATATATTGAAGTTGTTTAGCACTTCTTATTTCAAAAGGAATATCAACACCTGGTGTTTTATTAAGATAAGTATTAGTTTCAGCAAAATCATTAGAAACCAAACTAAAGGAATTCGCAAAGAATGGTGCGATTCTATAAGTTAAAGTTTGCGTCTTGCTTGAATCCTTAGAATTAGTATAAACAAGATTTATTGTTCCATAAGTATCACTATAACCAGTAGTTAAAGATATATTATTAGACACATCATGACCACTTACATAAGGATAGAAAGTAAATCCTTGAATTTGTTCCTTTAAAGCTTTCGCAACCGTTTCATCATAAGTACTGCCAAAAGTTAATCCTTTGATACTATTTGTATCTAATTTAACACTACTTTCTTCACCCTCTAGCACATAATAACCATAACCATATTCAGTAACATTACCGCCATCATCATGTACTGTACAAAGTGTACTATCATATTGTAATGTTCCATTACTACCACCAATATAAGTAATCTTATAACCATTATTTTGGCCATCTTCTTCCAATTCCCAATAGAACATGCCAAAAGTGCCTAGTGAAGGTGTAACAGTCCATTCACCATAATGAACATAATTATTAGATGCATCCTTAACTACTGCACGATATGGATAATTCTTTTCATCGCTTGAGAACTTTGTTGTTAAATCATGATACTTACTAGTTTTAGCACTTTGGCCATTAACAAGCTTTACCAATTGATCATAAGTCTTATAAGTACCACTAGTGTTAGTTCCAGTACCACCAAAGACATACATCTTATCAATGAATCTAAATGATCCCTTAAATAGATAATATGAATTCTTAACAATACCAGAATCACTTAAATTACCAAACGAATAAGAATGAGCGCCTTCACCTGATGAAGTTAATACATCGGCGCAATATGAGTTATTAATATTGCCTTTATTTTCGCCTGCAAAACCAGCTATAACGGTAGTACCATTTCTCACAGTAGAATCAATATTATTTAAGGCATAGCAATCATTAATAGTACCTAGGTTGTGTCCAACAAAACCACCAGTATAACAATTTGCCCTATACATATTAATTGATAGTTTTGGATTATCAGCTGAACAATTAGAAATCTTGCCTTCATTAAAGCCTACAAAACCGCCAATATAAACAGTAGAGTTAGCATAACCATAAATAGTCGCATCACCTGACAAATAGTATCCGGCAACTGCGCTATTAGATACAGTTCCCTTATTATAGCCAACTAAAATACCACTATATAAAGTCTTATTAGTAGTAATGCTAGCAGTAGATTTTACATAGTAATAAGTAGAACTACTTGTATCATATTGTGTAGCTAAAACAGTATTCTTAATAGTACCAGAATTATAGCCAAATAATCCTACATAGTATCCATCACTAATAAAGCTAATATCACTAATCTCATAAGAACCACCATCATAAGTATCCTTAAATGGATTATTAACATCTTTGCCAATTGGGCTTTGAGTATAGATATTAGTAAAGTTAGAATACTCAGCAAACTTATAAATACTATATTTAATATTTCTTTCTTGTTTATATGTTGTATCTAATAAACGACTATATTTTTCGTAATATAAGCTCAAATTATAAAGTTGACGAGCTGTTCTAATGCTTACTTCACTAGGATTAGCACTAGATTCTTCTTGTTTATTAAGTTCTACAACACTTCTTGCGAAATGAGGATTAAAGTTAAAGTACTTTGTTACATTATTAGAAGTAATAGAAATACTTGTATAGTAAGAACTTACACTAGTAGGATTAACTATATCTTTAGTTAATTTATAAATTACATAATTATTGTTACCAATCGAAACATTTAATACATCACTACTACTTGCACTAACTTTATAAGTAGTACCGTTTATTGTATAAGCAAAATCTTCAATATCCCTATCAGCTTTAAAGACAATGCCATAGCCATCACCTAGTACATTCAAATCACTCTTTAAAGAGATATTGACACCAGCGCCATCAAAACCAACAGAATTATCAGAATATACTTCATAGTAAACCAAAGAACCTGAATTAAAATCAGTATTCCAGTCACCATAATGATCTAAGCCACTAATCTTAGGATACTTATAGTTGGAGATAGATTGTCCCATTAACTTATATGGAACAATCTTAACACTGCCATCATTAACAAATTCACTTCCTAGATTCAAAGAAGTGTTATTACCTATGGCAGTACCATAATCTTTATAAGAGCCATTAGACTTAATTAAATAATATAAATTTGATTGATTATTAATACTTGTTGCAGTACTAATAAATAAGCCAACACTATTGTCAGGATCACAACCCTTTCGATAACCTTTATCGTTAGAGTCTAAAGATGATGACGCTAATACAGTATAAGAATTAGTAATGCTATTAGCACTTCCATTAACTAGCCCTGCACCAATTGAATTATTATCTTTTAATACCGCAAAACCAGCTGTATAAGAATTGCTAATAGTGATATTAGAATTGTTTGTACTACCTACTATTCCTCCTATATTACTACCATATAAGTAACAATCACTATATGATCTATTTATATTAATTGAACCATTATTTAAGCCAACAACACCACCACTAATAGAATCATCATTGCCTAGTACAGTAGAAGCATTAGAATTTAAAATAGTTAGACTTCCATCATTTACACCAACTAAGCCACCACTAGTGTTACCTACAATCCATCTTAAAGATTCAATATTATTTTCGTTCAAGATACCACTAGGATAATCGCCATTATCACTAGTTAAGATAGTCTTAACATTATCAATAGTTACATCGCCCTTAACAGTACCGATTAAACCACCAGCAATATCGCTAGAACTTACGGTTTCACCAATTAAGCTCAAATTAGAAATAGATAAGTTATTAGCACTGTTAAATAGCCCCCTACTAGAAGTAGAAAGGCTTAATATCTTTTTATCATCACCATCAAATTCAGTTAAATTATCATTAGTAATACCCTTAAAATTAGGAACTACTTCTGTATATGTACTTGCATCACTCGCAACTCTAGTTATAGTGATTAAACCATTAAAGTAAGCTTTCTTATATTGACTATAGAAATTCTCATCAACATTAAAGTCAATATCATCAGTTACTTTAGCTTTGCTAATATTATTAGTTACATCAGAACTACTATCTAGATTTTGTAAGTGTCTAGGATTACTAATTAAAGCTAAAGTTTTATCACCATTACTTTCATCATAAGCATAAATAGAATTACCGTAACATTTACTACTAGCGGGCTCCACCGTCATATCATCACTAACAGCTTTTACAGAAAGAGTAATATTGCTACCTTCTACTAGACCATAATTAGTATTAGAACCAAGTGTATTCTTAAAACGCTTGCTATCAGCACTTAAATCATCAAGAGTAAAAGTAAACGTACTATTAATGCCAACAGTAGAAACACTAATTAATTTAGAATTTATCTTCGTACCATTATAAGTGAACCAACCAGAATTTGTATCATACTCAATAGTACAAGAATTTCCATAATCATCACCAAATGTAAAAGAAACCGTAACTTTTCCATCAACACTAAGTGGCTTCTTTAGTTTTACAATAGCGTTATTAACTACTTTATTACTTGTTATTTCGCTAGTTATAAATAAGTTACTAGAACTACCACCATCGGCTAAGCCACCACCATAGTAACCTAAATAACCTTTAGTTAAAGAAATACGATTAGCCTTCTTTGCTCTATATTTACTTAAGAAAGTACTATCATCTAATCTATTTGGTTCATATATATTTTCTAGATTATAATCATCACTCTCACTATAGAAAACCGCATAAACACTTGGTGCAGTAAGTTGCCTTTCTTCCCCTACTTCTCTATATGCATAAGGATTCACTTCTACAACAAATGTCCCATTTACATTTCCATCTAATACATCATCGCCTACTAGATCACTAACTAAAGTACTACTACTAGTAAAATAGTAAACACCATCTTCATTAATATCGCCATCAGCATCTTTAGGAATAGCACCTAATTCTTTTAGCAAGCCATCAGCCATATAAACATCACTTTTACCACTTGTATAAAGTTCAGTGATCTTATTTTGAACAGCAGTATAAATAATCTCAGCTTTGGCATCCATTTCTTTTTGACGAAGATTTTTTTGTATTGTAAAGACAGCTGGAACCGCAAGAGCCAATAAGACACTTACTATAGCCACAACCATTAAAATTTCACTTAATGTATATCCTTTTTTATTCTTTAACTTAAACATATATTACAAAAATTAAGAAATTACTTTCTTACTCTTTTATCATATCAAAAAATAACTATTTAGATTGAAATAAAAAAAGATAAATTCTGAAATTTTCTTATTTTTTTCTATATTTCTTCGCTATAATAAAGACATGGATAAAAACCCATATTTATTTAATTATTTAAAGGAAAAGGAGACTAAAATGAAAAAATTAAACAAAAAAGGTTTTACATTAGCTGAACTATTAATTGTAGTAGCTATTATTGCAGTATTAGTAGCAATTTCTATTCCTGTATTCTCTTCTCAATTAGAAAAGTCAAGAGATGCTGTATCTGTTGCCAACCTAAGAGCTGCTTATGCAGAAGCTGTTTCTGAATATTTAACTGAAGGCAAATCTGGTAATGATGAAGTTACAAAAAAAGTTGATTTAAAAGGAAAAATAAATGATAACTTTAGTAGCTTAGCTACAGAACTTCCATTCACCGTCGATGCTACATTAACTGCAAAAGATGGAACACCAGGTGAAGTAGCAGTAACATTTAGCTATGATAGTACACAAAATACTTGGACAGCTAAAGTTGCTTAATGCTTTTTAAAAATAGCAATAAAAGTATAAATTTAAGGAGCTTTGCTCCTTTTATTATGCCTTTAGTTAATTATTATTTTAGTTTGTACTACAACAATCCGTATCTCGTTCCCCTTCCATTGCCTATTATTTTAACTATACCCTTATCAATTAATTCTCTTGTTACATATAGTACCTTAGATTTAGAGAAGTTAGTTGTTTGAGACAGTTCACTAACCGATAGATTACGATGATTTAATGATTCAACAATCCTCTTTTCATCTTTGTTTAATATTGTAGGATCATTTATTACAGGCAAGGTTATTCTTATTGAATTTTCGTTAATTTCAATTTTTGGCTTAGAAGTACTTTCTTTATAACATTCAATTATTCTTTTTATACCAGTGCCAAACTTTTCGATTATATCAAGTCTATAGAAGACCATTCCTATAATAGGATTCCTTAAAATCGATATACCACCTCTAATATATTCTTCTTTACTAATGCTTTTTGGTAGTCCTCCAATTGATACTATTTCAATCGCAATGCATAGAGACATTAATATGAGCTTTAATATCATAATCTGTATGCACTAAAGCATTAGCTATCGCTTCTCTAAAAGCTTTTTCAGGAATTAATTCAACTTTCTTTCTTAATGAGCCTTCATTTTTTTCATATGTATAATATTGTTTAAACATGTTCATTGCTTCATCTAATTGCTTTAAGATAGACATATTATCTAATGTTCTTCTATCATTAAGAATATTTAAATCTAGTCCAAATCTAACCATATCTATGCCTAGAAAAAAATTATTATCACTCAATAATAGAGCTGCATTATTGTAGTCGTTACTATTAAAATATAGTTCCAATGTCTTTAAGATATCTTTATTTAACGAATCAATACTAAGACATTCTTTTAATCCGTTTTCAAGCCCATTGAAACTTAAATCACTTTTATTACACTTAAGCTCTTCAAAACTAATATTTCAGCCTTCTAATATAACCCTTTTAAGCTCATCTCTTTTGATTTCTACTGTAGAGGTATCATTTCTCATATAAGCTTTATTCTTGCAAAAATAAGGTTTAAAATCACCTTCTAGCACAATTAAAGAAATTGCATTATTTTTAAAATCAATTTGTAAAGAATAGCTAGGTATTGGATCAATGTTAGCGTTAATAAGGCTTTTAACATCTAAACATTTATTGTTAGGATTATCTAATCCTTTGATTGTTCCATCATCCTTTATTCAAAACATGATAGCTCCACCATTATAATTAGAAAAAGTCGAAAACGTCTTTAAGAAAGTATGAGTAATATCTTCTTTAAATTCTAAAGTTCTTGATTCGTTCAAGAAAATCTTCTTTAGAATATTCTACATCAAAGATGATAAAAAAATTACGCGCAAATACTTACGCGTAATTTTACACACAATTTTAAAGCGTAATTTTTATTTTCACTTAATCTACTTCACATTTTAATAGACAATTTTTCTTATAGAATGCTATGGCAAATCTAGTAATCTTGCGATATTTTTCAATAAAGTCTAAAGAATATTTCCTGTTAACAATCTGATTTAAAGCTTTATTACAATCTTCTTCTAACTTATCCATTTTCTTAGAACATTTAACTTCAAAGATTAACGTATGATAATTTTCTGGATCAACCACAACAATATCACTTCTTCCTACTCCATGTTCCCTATTAGATTCTACAATATAACCTCCACCTGCAAATATACCCGCAAGAAAGGCATGATAGAAATCTTCTTTATAGTCATGATAGCTAATTGTTTTAAGAAGTAATCTATTTAATTCTTCTGTGGCAATAGCTATATCATTATTCCAAATTGCCTTAAATAGCTTATCTATATTAAAGTTTTTAACCGAATCATTAAACCAAGTAATAATTGTATCTTGATATATTTCCTTAACTTCATTATTAGGAATTACAAGCGCTTCTAAATTATTATCTTTGATTTTCTTTAAATCCTCTTTAGAAATTAACTCATCTTTACATTTAGTCAGATAACCAGTTAAATATAAGATAGTCCAAAAATGATCTTCATTATAATTTTCAAAATCATAAGTCATATTCTCTTCAATATGACAAATAATATATTTATCATCCATTAATAATTCAAGCTTCTCTTTTACAGTATTGATTTTATAATTAATAAAAGATCTAATAATTGAGTTATCACTAGTATTCTTCCAGTAACTTATAGGCTTTAAATTGTAAGAATTATGGACACAGTCTTCTACATAATTCAAAACATCCCATGGACAATATATGTCAACACCACCGAAGTTATAGCCATCATACCATTTCTTTACAATTGGTAATTGATTTATAAAACCAGTATATTCCAACAAGCCTTCAACTTCTTTATTTGTAAAACCAAAATATTCATTTAAGTTTCCTTTTGAAATAGTATTAGAAACAAAGTTGTTGGTACCAGTAAAAATACTTTCTTTAGAAATCTGCATACAGCCTGTTATAATAGCCATTTTTAAATATGGATTGTCTTTAAAAGATTTACTTAAAACATTTTTAATCAAATCTAACATTTCGGTATAATAGCCATTAATGCTAGATTTAGCCAACGGAACATCATATTCATCAAGTAATAGAATAACTTGCTTTTTATAGTAAATAGATATAGTTCTTATAAGTAAAGATAGGCTTTCTTTTAAATCATCTATTTCATAGTCGCCAGACATTAATAATATAAATTTATTCTTATCTAACTGGTCAATTTCATCACTATCCAAAATAAAAGAAAATCTATTAAAAAGTTTTGAAATATCATATTTAAATGAATATAGAGCATTTTTAAATTTCAGTCCATCAACATCTTTAAAAGTAATGAATACTGTAGGATATTTGTTCATGTATTCATTACAAATATCTTTATAATTAGATATTTGTAATCCATCAAACAATTTCTTACTGTCTTTATTTATATCAAAAAAACAATTCAACATATTCATGGCTAAAGTTTTGCCAAAACGCCTAGGACGAGTAATCAAATTAACTTCATATGGATTTTCATCGTTTAAAAGATCCTTAATTAATAAGGATTTATCGATGTAATAATACTTATTAAGTCTAATCTTTTCAAAATTAGAAATTCCTAAAGGCATACCGGCTCTTTTCATATGTTTGATGTCCTTTCTTTTTATATATTTTACTAAAATAAAAGTCTAAATAATAGTAAACACAATGCCAAATAATAGTCCAAATACAGCTCCACCTAAATGTGCTTTCCAACCTACTCCTGGTAAGAAATTCATTACAATATTAATGCCAAGTGTAAGAAGTAATCCTTGATTATACATAACACCATATAGGCCATATATTCTAATAATAAGAAATAAATAAAACATCATTAGGCCATAGATACCACCAGATAAGCCACAAGATATAGATACCTCATTTGGATCAATAAAGATAGTAAATAGATTACCTACAACGATTGCGCCTAAAAACAAGAATAGGAAAGTCATATGTCCTACTATTCTTTCCAAATAAACGCCTAATGAATACATGCAGTATAAATTCATTAAAAGATGTGTAATAGTTACATGAGTAAAACCCGATGTAATTAAACGATACCATTCTTTCTTATTAAAAGGTTTTAATAAAGCACCAGTATCCTGTAATGCTAAATCTTCATATTCATTTTGTGCTAATTGATATTTCCTAATGTAATTTAATACACAAATACAAATAATAATAAAAGTTATATAAGAATTACTAAACATAAGCCTCCTATAAAATAAGTATCCTTAATGGATACTTATCAATTAATCTAAATTTGAAATAGCCTCTATAGTTAAAGTGTACTTATCACAAATCTTTTTATAAAGTTCCTCACTGCCATCAAAGGTTTTCTTTCTAAAGATTTCTGTGATTTCGCATACATCATCACTTAATTGATCAAAGCCAAGATTTAAACAAATGCCCTTTAAAGTATGTGCAGCTCTAAAAGCTAATTCCACATCCTTTGTTTCATATGCTTTCTTCAATTCATTGAAACTTTCATCTCTTGGAAAAGATCTAACAATTGTTGTAATTAGTCCAATATTATCGATTCGTTTAATGGTATCCTCTAGATTACCACCCATTAATTTATAACATTCTTGTATGTTCATATTTACCTCTAATTTCTAGTATCTGCAACTTCTTTATCACTGTCTTCGACATCATATAATCTTTTTATACGATCTTTTGCACCCATTAAACATTTAAGTAAAACAGGATTAAATGCCCCACACTCACCATTTAATATCATTTCTACGGCCTTTTCATGTTCAAATCCCGGTTTATACACTCGGGGAGAAACAAGCGCATCATAGACATCTGCTAACGACACTATTTGAGCGGCAATCGGAATATTATCACCAACAAGCTTATCAGGATAGCCTCTTCCATCCCATCTTTCATGATGCCATCTACATATTGTATAAACCATATTTACAAACGGTTCAGTTGTATACATCGTCATACTAGACATCATATTAGCGCCAATGATTGTATGACGTTTCATTTCCTCATACTCTTCATTAGTAAGCTTACCTGGTTTATTTAAAATCTTCTCATCAATTCCAATCTTACCTATATCATGCATACCTGCAGCTGAAACAATAATTTTCTTTTCCGAAGGAGAAATATAATACTTGGTAGTAGTCATATTTATCTCATCAATTAAGATTTCACTTATTTGTTCAACATGCATAACATGTGGACCACTTTCGTTATTACGATAGCCAACAACGAAACTTAAGATATAAGACATCATATGAG
>CAVCDR010000044.1:0-16025 GCA_963601025.1 Agathobacter sp.
ACCCGTGGTACAGTTAACTGTACTAGATGTGCATCATGCTCGACACACATAAAAAACCATCAACTTTTGTTAATGGTTTAAGTATATTATTCACTTCTAAGGGCAATAACCGGATCTTGTTTAGCCGCCTTTTTACTAGGAATAAAGCCCGCAATCATTGTAAGGAATATTGATATGGCCACTAGTATCAAAGCTGGTTTTAATTCTAGTACCGCATTAATATCTTCTACATCGGTTAAGGCATGAATTATCTTATTAATTGGAATAGTTAATAAGTAAGATACACCAACACCAATTCCTCCTGATAATAGGCCAATAATAAACGTTTCGGCATTGAATATTGAACTAACATTTCTTTTACTAGCACCCATCGCTCTTAGGATGCCAATTTCTTTTGTACGTTCCATGACGCTTATTAGTGTAATTACGGCAATCATGATGCTTGATACTATTAATGAGATAGATACAAAGGCAATTAGCACATATGTTACAGCATTAATGATGGTAGAAACAGAAGACATAAGCACACCAGTTAAATCGGTATAGGTTATCTCTTTTTCTTCATCATTTACATTTTTATTGTAGTTATTTATTACATTTAAGAAGTTCTCTTTACTATCAAAACTATTGAAATAGAATGAAATAGAAGTAGGCTCATCCTTATCTTGATAGCCTAAGTTTGTTAGGTTATTAGAGTATGATGCGCTTGAACTTGTAAGCATACTAGACATTAGTCTAGTTAATTCATCTTCATCCATATTAAAGTTAAAGGCACTTGAGAAAGCGTTAGTGTCTACGCTAAAGGTGTTTTCCATATTAGAGAATACTTTAGTAAATGGAGATGTTGATTCTTGAATTACATTACCGATTGATTGCATAGCTAATAAGTTAATATACTCTTTAGCACTATTATAGGCATCACCGTAAATCATACTAGAATAAGATGTTATTACTTCGTTTTCAATTGCTTCTACATCAATCTTATTTAGATTTTCTTCAGTAATTAATGTGGTTGTTGCATCGTAGTTCTCACTACTTCTAACGGTATTAAAATATTTTCTAAAGATATCGTAGGCAACCTTCTTAACGTTTCCACTACTTAAAGTTATATTTGATTCTTTAAGTTTATTTGTGGCTGTATTGATGCCATCATTGAACTCATCACTCGCATCTAATGTGTTAATATAGTATTCTTCAGTTTTGGTGCTTTCTATTGTTTCTGGAAAGCTATAGTAAGTTGTAGTAGTATATTGGTCTTTTAAAAATTTCACACCGCCTATTTCAACATAATCTACATCTTTTATGGCATCTTCTGAAAATACACAACCTAACATTGGGTTTGTTTGATCTACAAATCCATTATCACCACATCCTGTTGCATAAGTAATTTCTTTTTTAAATAATGCTTTATAGCCATCAATTAATGTTGATGCGATTGTTTTATCAACGGTAGAAATTATTGTTGTAAAGCCATTTGTGGTATCAATGACACTTTGTTTAATCGCATTAGAATTATCAACGATAATTGATTCATAATCGGTGTTTTCAATAGATGAAGTATCTAGATTGAATTTAAAGGCATTCTTTAATTTATTTTCATCTACAGTTACTAAATCATTGAAATTTAAGCCTGATTCCTTTTTGTCTTCATCAAATTTATTACCTGAGAAAACATCAGTATCTGGATTATCTAGTTGTTTTCTAACAATTGCGGAATTGCTAGCTTTATCAATGACGTGATTTACTAAATCAGGTAAATAGACAACGCCACTTATTGAAGAATCTTTTGAGCTTACCGCAACACCGGTTATTTTTAGTGTTTCTCCGTTATTGTAGACCTTGCTTAGATATTTATCGTCTGAGCTCATATCTTCAAAAGTATCGTATTTAGAGTTGTATTTATATAAATCAGAGACATCAACTAGTTTTAATTCTCTATTCATTAAGTCACTATAAGTATAAGTTTTAGCTTCTTGGGTTATTTCAGTACCTTTGTTTGTCATAACATCGGAAATGATTTGTTTTAATACTTCATTATCTCTAAGTCCTAAAGAGTAAACTAATAAATCGGAAATTTGATTTTTGTCATTTAAGACAATCATTACTTCATTGTATTTACTAGGCCAATCACCTTCTAGTAGAGTGCAACTTTCTTTTAATGTATCAAGATCTTGTTCTTGGAAGACACCCATTGACGAGGATGCAGATACAGACGATAAAAGGGAGGCGGCTGAATCGGAGTAGATTGATGACATTAGGGTACTTGGGTTAATTTGGACAATGGAGTCAGTAATATCTTTAGTGTATATTCTTGGTGTAACTGAATAAGAATAACTTATTTTCTTTACGTCATTTTCATATAATTCTTTATTGTTTTCTAGATATTCCATGAAGCTTTTTAGATCGTTTGAGCCAATGGTATCAACCATACTAGAGACAGTCATTTGTTCGTGTACGATGCCATCATTTTCTTCATCTTCATCATTACTTGAAGAAGGCATAGTGCTTTGTAAGATAGCACCAAAAATATTTGATGTTTCCTTTTGAATGGTTAAAGGATAAGAAGACATCGTATCATCTTGTATCTTATCAATGTAGTTTTGAAAGCCTGTTGATAAAGATAGTATTAAGGCTATACCAATAATACCAATTGATCCGGCAAAGGCTGTTAAGATTGTTCTTCCTTTTTTAGATAACAAGTTATTAAAAGAAAGCGATAAGGCCGTAAGAAAAGACATATGCGCCTTACCAATCTTTTGTTTCTTTGCTTCTGTGATTTCATTTACGATATAAGGATTAGAATCATCAATGATATTTCCATCCTTTAATTTAACGATTCTGTTGGCGTATTCTTCAGCTAATTCAGGATTATGCGTAACCATGACAACCAGTCTATCTTTGGCTACTTCTTTTAATAAGTCCATTACTTGAATACTGGTTTTAGTATCTAGGGCACCTGTTGGCTCATCGGCTAAAACAATAGATGGGTTATTAACTAGAGCTCTAGCAATCGCTACTCTTTGCATCTGGCCGCCAGATAATTGATTAGGCTTTTTATGAGCTTGTTCCTTTAATCCTACTTTTTCTAGGGCATCTAGGGCCATTTGTTTCTTTTTAGAGCCATTAATACCTGATATTGTAAGAGCTAATTCGACGTTAGCCAAGATACTTTGATGTGGTATCAGATTGTATGATTGAAACACAAAGCCAATCGTATGATTACGATAACTATCCCAGTCTTTATCTTTGTAGTTTTTTGTTGAAATATTGTTTATAACTAAATCACCACTATCATATTTATCTAGTCCACCAATTATATTTAATAATGTTGTCTTTCCACTTCCTGATGGGCCAAGTATAGCGACAAATTCATTGTCTCTAAGATTTAGTGATACGTTATCTAAAGCTTTTTGAACAAGACTTCCAGTTTTGTAAGTCTTTGAAATATTCTTAATTTGTAACATATTTAAATGTTATCACTTAATATTTAAAAATATTGCGAAAGAAATGCCAGTTGGATGTTTACTTTGCGCACTATTTAGGATTTTAAGAAAAATTACTTTGCGCACTATTAGGAAATAATGATAAAATTACTTTGCGCACTATTGAAAGAAATAAATTGTATGGAAATTAAAAGATATATATATGACCGAATAGTTGATTGGAAGAAACAATCCAATGGGAGCAAAGCGTTACTTATTGAAGGCGCAAGAAGAATTGGAAAGAGCACCATTGCCAAAGAGATAGGCGATAACGAGTATAAGTCTTATATTGTTGTTGATTTTAATAATGTTACTAAAAAGGTAAAGGACGCTTTTGACAATTTAAATCACTTAGACATCTTTTTTCAAACATTAATGATTGAATATGGCGTAAAGCTTTATAAAAGAGAATCTTTAATTATTTTTGATGAGATTCAAAATTTCCCTAGGGCTAGAGAAGCGATTAAATATTTAGTTGCGGATGGAAGATATGATTATATTGAAACAGGTTCTTTAATTTCGATTAAGGAAAATGTTGAAAACATAACTATTCCTTCTGAAGAGAGAAAAATAAGAATGTATCCAGTGAATTTTGAAGAATTTATGGAATACATGGATGAAAATATTTTATTGGAATATATAAAGGAATGTTATATAAATAAAAAGCCATTAGATAGAACTTTCCATGAAAGAGCAATGCATCTATTTAAAGAATATTTGCTTGTTGGAGGAATGCCTCAAGCGGTAGTAGCCTTCAAAAAGAATAATAGGGATTTTGAGGCAGCAGATATTGAAAAAAGAGATATTTTGGAGCTTTATAGAAATGACATTAAGAAATCCTTAAAGAAATATAATTTAATGGTTTCTTCGATATTTGAAAATATCCCTGCTTATTTATCTACTCATGAAAAAAGAATTGTTTTAAGTAAAATCGATGAGGGCTCTGTTTTTGACAAATACAGAGAATCTTTATATTGGCTTGAAGATTCAATGATATGCAATCTTTGCTATAAATGTAATGATCCAAATGTTGGCTTAGCCTTAAATAAAAATGATTCATATGTTAAATGCTACATGGGTGATACTGGTTTACTTGTAAGTTTAGCTTTTAGTGAAAATGAACTAATTAGTCAAAAACTATATAAGAACATTTTAGATGACAAACTAAGTCTAAATAAGGGGATGCTTTACGAAAATGTTATTGCACAAATGATAACTAGTATGGGCAAAAAATTATATTTCTATACAAAATACAACATTGATAAGCATCGTAATGATATTGAAATTGATTTTCTTTTATCAAACGAGAGTAAATTAAACTATAAAGTCAGCCCAATTGAGGTTAAATCTTCAAAAAACTATACAACAACATCACTTAATAGATTCAAAGAATTGTATAAATCAAAGATTGAGAAGCAAATTATTGTACATCCTAAAAATCTTTCGATCGATGGTGACATATTAAGAATTCCGCCATATATGTTGTTTATGCTTAAATATTAGGCGTGTTTTCGTATATGAAAATTAAGTGACGATTCTAAAAAGTTCTAAAGAATTCTAAAAAAGTCTAAAATTGCAAACGATTTCAATGATGTAAAATGGTTGATATGAACAAAAAGATATTACCTATAGTTATAATCCTGTTTCTTATATTTACTGTCTCTTATCAATTCGTTAGTAATGGCAACGATACAAACAACACCGCATACACAGATGATTATGAGTCATGTGCTTTTAGAAATGATAAGTTACTCGAAGAGCACTATCAAAAACATGGTGCCGACATGGGCTATGCTAGTCAAGAAGACTATCTTGATGGTGCATGTGATGTTGTTAATAATAACAATTCACTTCATAAATATGAGAGTGATGGAGACGATATCTACTATCTAGAAGACACTAATGAATATGTGGTGGTATCTACTGATGGCTATATCAGAACTTATTTTTATCCAGATGACGGGATTGCCTACTATAATCGCAAATAGTTAAGCAATTTCAATTTCGGCAATGGCACAACTTTCAAAAATAAACTTAACGGTACATTCAATTGAGTCATCAAACTTATCATAGATATAGCCAGCAGAATGTGTTCCTCTAGCTACGGTATATACCGAATTCGCAACATAGCCATAAGCACAATCATTTTCTTTTATAACCTTAATAGCTTCATCATCGTAAGGATTATAGATATCCTTCTTAAGGATAAAGCAATCATTAATCCTCATACTTTCACTTCCCATATAATAGTTAAGTCCAGTTAATGTTACATATAATTTCATATGTTGTCCTCCTACACTTATTATGTTAGTAAGTGTGGTGTGTAAAAAAATGACCATGTAACAGAATGCTGTTTTAAGTAACAATATCTATAAATCATTTGTATATATGATGTCTAATGCTTGTTAAGGTAACAACATTATTGATATGCATAAAATATAATTAATGTAAAGAATTTTTTAGATTTATGATATTTAATACAATAGCGTTGTGGAGGTTGTTTATGGCGAAGATAAGAATTCCTAATTATACATTAGGTGAAGAAATTACTAATTCAGTTACACATGGCTTAGGTGCGTTGTTTGCGCTAGTGGCATTAATTTTGATGATCGCAAAGGCAGCTGTTAATGGTAATACGGCAATGTGCTTTGTGGTGCTTTCAGTTTATGGTAGTTTTATGTTTATTACTTATGTAATATCTTGTGTCTATCATGGTCTTTCACCAAAATTAAAGGGTAAGGCTGTGCTCAGAGTAATTGATCATTGTAATGTCTACTTATTAGTTTTAGGTACTATAATTCCAGTTGCCTTACTTGGCATAAAGGGCATTGATGGTTGGTTACTATTTTCTTTGGCATTGGCCTTAAATGTTGTAGGTATTGTATTTACGGCTATTGATGTTGATAAGTATTCTAAAGTATCGGTATTTTGTCATTTATTATCGGGCTGGTGCGTCTTATTTTTCGCAAAGCCTTTAATAAGTAACGCTAGTATGAATTGCCTATACTTTATTTTAGGTGGTGGTATATCTTATTCAATCGGTGCTTTATTATATTGGCTTGGTAAAAAGAAAAGATATATGCATTCTATATTTCATGTCTTTGTATTAATTGGCAGCGTTTTACAGTGGCTTGCGATATACTTATATTTAATATAAGAGGTATATTAATGTTTAAAATCGATGAAGAAATCTTAAATGAGTATGCTAGTTTGGCGGTTGAGATTGGTGTTAATGTTCAAAAGGAACAGACTCTTTTGATTAAGGCCCCTATTGAGGCTTATAAGCTTGTTAGAGCTTGTGTTTTAAAAGCTTATGAAGCAGGTGCTAAAAATGTTGAAGTTGAATATTATGATGATTTAAAGACGAAACTGGATTTTACTTATAAGGATAAGGAAACTCTTTCTTCTTTCCCAAGGTGGCAAGCTTTAAAGATTGAGGAACTAATAAAGGAAGATTATTGTGCTATTTCCATTATTGGTGGTGATCCTGATTTATTAAGTGGCCTTGATGGCGATAAGATTAATTCATCTTTAATGGCTAGAAAAAAGGCTTTAGCTGATTATCAATATTATTTTATGAATTCAGTAGGACAATGGTGCGTTATAGCTTATCCTGAACTTAGTTGGGCAAAGAAGGTTTTCCCTGATTTAAGTGATGATAAGGCTATGAACGCTTTATGGAAGGCTATCTTAAAGACAAGCCGAGTTAAATTAAATAAGACAGTTGAAAATTGGAAGAAACACGATGAAGAACTAATGCTTCATACTAAAAAGTTAAATGAGTATAATTTTAAGGCACTTCATTTTAAAAATAGTCTTGGTACAAACTTAAGAGTTGGTCTAATTAAGGATCATATTTGGTCTGGCGGTAAGGAATATGCAAGTGGTAAATATAAGGTAGAATTTAATGCGAATATTCCAACTGAAGAAGTTTTTACGATGCCTGATCGTTATCATATTGATGGCACAGTATATTCTACTAAGCCTTTATCATATAGTGGCAAGCTTATTCCTTCTTTCAATTTAACTTTTAAAGATGGTGAAGTTGTTGATTATGATGCTAAGGAAAATAAGGATGTCCTAAAGTCAATATTAGATACTGATAAGGGTAGCAAATCACTTGGTGAAGTAGCTTTAATTTCTTATGATAGCCCTATTAGTAAGAGTAATATCTTATTCTATGACACTTTATTTGATGAGAATGCTTCTTGTCATTTGGCTCTTGGTGCATGTTATCCTACAACGGTTAAGGGTGGCGATAAATTAAGTAGTGAAGAGCTATATAAGCTTGGTGGCAATGATTCATTAAACCATGTTGATTTCATGTTTGGCAGTAGAGATATGTCTATCTTAGGTGAAAAATATGATGGGGAAATGGTAGAAGTATTTAAAAATGGTAACTTTGTTTTCTAAAACTAAATATAATAGTAGTTATGGAAAATAAAATTATTGGCTTAAGTAGTGAAGAAGTAAATCAAAGAATAGAAGCAGGATTAGTTAATGACTCTGTTATCAAAACTGATAAAACAAAAAAAGAAATTGTTTTATCAAATATTATTACTTATTTTAATATCATCTTTATAATTCTTGCGATACTCGTCATTTTGGCGGGTTCTTTTCGTAGTTTAACCTTTATGGTGGCAGTAATAAGTAATACGGTTATTGGCATTTATCAAGAATTAAGGGCTAAGAAGACACTTGATGAAATGAATATCTTAAACGCACCCTATTCTAGCGTTATAAGAGATGGTAAGCAAGTTGAAATTGAATCAAGTAAGCTTGTTAAGGATGATGTTGTTATCTTTAAAAGCGGTGACCAAATTTGTGCTGATGGTGTAATTATAAGCGGTGAAGCTTTAGTTAACGAATCTTTACTTACTGGTGAACAAGATAATATTAAAAAAGAAGTAAATGATAAATTATTATCTGGCAGTTTTGTAGTATCAGGTAATGTTTATTGTAAGCTTGAAAATGTGGGTAAGGATTCTTATATTTCTAAACTTTCTTTAGAGGCCAAGAGTATGGGTGATCCTAGACAATCGGAAATGATTAAGTCAATCAATGCGATTGTAAAATGGGTTGGCATCATTATTATCCCCGTGGGTATAGCTTTGTTTTATCAAGCTCATTTTATAAATGGTGAGACTTTTTCAAAGAGTATTGTTTCAATGGTGGCGGCTGTAATAGGCATGATTCCGGAAGGCTTATATTTACTTACAACAGTAGCTTTAGCGCTAAGCACAATTAAACTATCTAAGGATAAAGTGCTTTTACATGATATGAAAAGTATTGAGGCTTTAGCTAGAGTTGATACCCTTTGTGTTGATAAGACAGGTACCATTACTGAGCCTAATATGAAAGTAAATGAAATAGTTGCGGTAAATGACAATTTAGATGATATTAAGGGTCTACTTAAGGAATATTCAAGATGCATCACTGATGATAATAGTTCGATGGATGCGATTAGGGATTATCTTAAGGATGTAGAGGATTTAAACTTTAACCTTATTAAGCAACTTCCTTTTTCCAGTGATAAGAAATATGGCATGATTGGTTTTAAAGAGGGGAATTATATATTAGGAGCTCCTGAATTTATATTAAAAGAGCGTTTTAAAAAGTTTGAAAAGGATATTGATAAATATACCAGTCAAGGCGCTAGAGTACTTTTACTTGGCGAAATAAGTAAATTTGATGAAGAAGAAGTAGATAGTAAGGACGTTGAAGTTTTAGCTTATATCGTTTTAGCTAATAAGATAAGAGAAAATGCCAAAGAGACTTTCGCTTATTTTAAAAAACAGGGAGTTAAGATTAAAGTTATTTCAGGTGACAATCCTAAGACGGTTAGTGAAGTAGCACTAAGTGCAGGCATTGAGGATAGTGAAAACTATGTTGATGCTAGTACTTTAAGGGATGAGGAAATCTATGATGCAGCAAGTAAATATACTGTTTTTGGTAGGGTTACACCTAAACAAAAACAAGCCCTTGTTAAAGCTTTAAAGTTAAATGGCCATACGGTGGCAATGACAGGCGATGGCGTTAATGATATTTTGGCTATGAAGGATGCGGATTGTTCTATTGCGATGGCTAGTGGCAGTAAGGCTACTTGTCAGGCTGCTCAAACAGTTCTTCTTGATTCTGATTTTTCGCATATGCCAGCAGTTGTTTTAGAAGGAAGAAGAGTTGTAAACAATATTCAAAGATCGGCTAGCTTATTTTTGGTTAAGAATATCTTTTCTTTCTTAATGGCTATCTTTTCTCTTGTATTAACTATTACTTATCCACTAGAACCAAATCAAATTTCTTTAATAGCTGGTTTTACGGTGGGTATACCAGGTTTTCTATTGGCTTTAGAAACAAACGAAAAGCGTATTGAAGGAAAATTTATTAAAAATGTCTTAATTAAGGCTTTTCCAGCGGGTATTACGGATGTCTTTTCAGTTGGTATATTTGTAATATGTGGTTCTGTATTTAGTATTTCAAATGCTGAAGTTTCTACTGTTTCAACAATGATTTTAGCTTCTGTGGGCTTTATGATTATGATTTATATTAGTAAGCCTTTTGATAGATATAAATATTTAGTGCTTGGCTTAAACGTATTGGGGCTTTTACTTTCGATAATGTTTTTAAAAGACTTGTTTTCAATCAAGCCTATTTCTAGTGTTTGTTTTTTATTGATGATTGTCTTTGTCTGTGCTTCAATTACTATCTATCGTTTTCTAAACATATTAGCCGTACATATTGATGATAAAATTGAACAATTAAGTGGGAAGAAAAACAATGAAAAACATGTTTAATTATTTGAAAGAATATAAAAAAGAGAGTATTCTTGCGCCTTTGTTTAAGCTTCTTGAGGCCTTATTTGATTTGTTTGTGCCTTTGGTTATTGCGGATATTATAAACAATGGTGTGGGCAATAATGATTTTAATTATGTACTAAAAGAATTTGGATTATTGATACTATTAGCTCTTATAGGACTTGGCTGTAGTATTGTGGCCCAATTTTTTGCGGCTAAGGCATCAGTTGGTTTTACTACTAAAATAAGACAAGCCTTATTTGATCATATTCAAGATTTATCCTATAGAGAACTTGATGAAGTGGGTCAAGATACTTTGATTACCCGTTTGACAAGCGATACTAATCAAATCCAAAATGGATTAAATTTAGCTTTAAGATTATTACTAAGAAGTCCATTTATTGTCTTTGGGGCCATGATTATGGCCTTTACAATCAATGTTAAGTGTGCCATTATTTTTGCAGTCGTTATTCCACTTCTTTGTCTTATTGTATTTTTTATCATGATAAAAAGTATTCCTTTATTTAAGAAGGTTCAAAAGGCCCTTGATGGTTTGCTTTCTAAGACTCGTGAAAATCTAACGGGTATAAGAGTAATTAGGGCTTTTAGAATTGAAGATAAAGTAGTAAAAGAATTTAAGGATCAAAATAAGTTATTAACTTCTGAAAATGAAAAGGTTGGTTTCTTAAGTGCTTTAACAAATCCTTTAACTTATGTCTTAATTAATATAGCTACGGTTATCTTGATTTACACAGGAACTATTGAAGTAAGACTAGGATCTTTATCACAAGGCGATGTGGTTGCCTTATATAACTATATGGCACAGATTGTTACTGAACTAATTAAGATGGCTAACCTAATAATCAATATTGATAAGTCTATTGCGTGCATGTCTAGGGTAAATAAAGTGCTAGATATTAAACCTAGCATGGAATATAAAGATAGTAACCTTAATGAGGATTCGAACTCAAATAGTTTTATAGAATTTAAGGATGTTACTTTTACTTATGCCGGTAGTAAGGAACCTTGTTTAAGTAATATTAGCTTTGAGTTAAATAAGGGCGAGATGCTTGGGATCATTGGCCCTACAGGATGTGGCAAGACAAGTCTTGTGAATCTTATTCCTCGTTTCTATGATGTAGATAGTGGTGCGGTTTTGATTAATGGCAAAAATGTTAAAGATTATTCAAAACAAGAACTAGGTGATATAGTTTCTATCGTTCCCCAAAAAGCCGCTTTATTTAAAGATACAATAGCTAACAATTTAAGAGTTGGCAAAAAAGAGGCGACTGAAGAGGAAATGTGGAAGGCTTTAGAAGTTGCCCAAGCTAAGGAAATAGTTGAAGGCAAAGATGGCGAACTTGAGCATTTAATTGAACAAGGTGCTAAGAATTTATCTGGTGGACAACGTCAAAGGTTAACTATCGCTAGAGCACTTATAAAAGATAGTGATATCTTGATTCTCGATGATAGTTTTAGTGCTTTGGATTTCGCTACAGAAGCTAAACTAAGACAAGGGATTGCTTCTTTAAAGAAGACGGTAATCAATGTTTCTCAACGTGCTTCTACTATTAAGAGTGCTGATAAGATACTTGTTCTAGATGATGGAAACATGGTTGGTTTTGGTAGCCACGATGAGCTTATGAAGAATTGTGAGATGTATAAGGAAATTTATTATTCACAATATCCAGAAGAAAGGGGTAAATAAGATGAAGAAGAAAATTAATACCCCTACTTTTAAGAAGTTAATGCAAGAACTTGGCAAGTATCGTTTCTTGTTGCTTGCTTCAATAGTGCTGTCTTTACTTACAGTTGGACTAACGTTATATATTCCAATTTTATTTGGCGATAGTATCGATTTAATTATCGATGACGGTATAAGTCTTGATTATATCGTTTCTTGTTTAAAGACTATTTCTATTTTGATTGTCGTTAATTCATTGCTAACGTGGATTATGAATGTTATAAACAATAAGATTGCGTTTAATGTTGTTAAAAACATTAGAAACAAAGCTATTGTAAAGATTCAAAGTCTGCCTTTAAGTTATGTTGATAAACAAAGTAGCGGTGACATTGTTCAAAGAATGATTGGCGATGTTGATCAAGTATCTGATGGTTTATTGCTTGGATTAACGCAATTATTTACTGGTGTGATTACGATTATTATTACACTAGTATTTATGTTTAAGAAATCATTAATTATTACAATACTAGTAATTGTTTTAACACCATTAAGTTTCTTAGTTGCCAAGTTTATTGCGTCTAAGTCTTATACATTATTTAAGAAACAAAATAGTACAAGGGGCAGTCAAACAGCTTTAATTGATGAAATGATTGGTAATCAAAAACTAGTGAAGGCTTTTGATTATGAAGATAAAGTAAAGGCTGACTTTAAAGAAGTAAATGATAAGTTATGTGAGTATTCTACTAGCGCCACTTTCTTTTCTTCTTTAACTAATCCTTGTACGCGTGCAGTTAATTCCTTAATTTATGCCTCAGTTGCCTTACTTGGCGCTTATTTAATTTTGAATAATCATTTAACAGTTGGAGGTTTAACGGTTTTACTTTCATATGCCAACCAATATATGAAACCATTCAATGATATTAGTAGTGTTGTTACGGAACTTCAAAATGCCTTTGTGTGTGCTGATAGAGTATTTGAATTAATTGAACAAGATAGTGAAATTAAAGAAAAAGATGAGCTATTAAGCACTTCTAAAGGCTTGGTTACTATTGATAATGTAAGCTTTAGATATGATGAGGATAAACCACTAATCAATGATTTCTCGCTTGATGTAAGTAGTGGACAAAGTATTGCGATTGTTGGGCCTACGGGATGTGGCAAGACAACGTTTATTAACTTATTAATGCGTTTCTATGATGTTAATGGTGGTTCAATCAAAGTTGATGGTAAAGACATTAGAGATGTAACACGTCATAGTTTAAGAGAAAACTATGGCATGGTTTTACAAGATACTTGGATAAAACAAGGAACTGTTAGAGAAAACGTTAGTTTAGGTAAGCCCGATGCCAACGAAGATGAAATTATAGCTGCATGTAAACAAGCGCATTCTTATGAGTTTATTAAAAGACTTCCTGATGGCTTAGATACGGTTATTGATGACAGTTCTTTGTCTAGTGGCCAAAAACAATTATTGTGTATTACTAGAGTAATGTTGGCTTTACCACCTATGCTTATACTAGACGAGGCAACTAGTTCAATCGATACTTTCACTGAACAAGAAATACAAGCGGCTTTTGATAAGTTAATGGAGGGCAGAACTTCTTTTGTGGTAGCTCATAGATTGAGTACTATTAGAAATGCTGATGTGATTCTTGTGATGAAGGATGGACATATTATTGAAAAAGGAAATCATGATGAGTTGATGGCTAAGAATGGTTTTTATACCAACTTGTATAATTCACAATTTGCGAAAAATGTTGAATAAGTAAGAAAAAAAGTTGCGAAAAATGTGATTTTTCCTTAAAAAATAGTGCGAAAAATGTTAAAAGTATCTCTAAATCATTTAAAATGATATTGGAAATACTTTATTTATGTTGAAAAGAAAGATTGATAATTATTTAGTGGAGTGGAAAAACAACCCTAACCGTTTGCCTTTAATCATAAAGGGTGCTAGACAAATTGGTAAGACAACTTCGATTTTAAATTTTGCGAGAAATAATTATAAGAATGTTATTGAAATCAATTTCTTTGAGCATCCTGAATATAAACAAATTTTTTCTAATGGTTATAGTCCTGACAATATAATTAAAAATATAACTGTTATACATCCTGAGTTAGAATTTACCGCAAATGATACTTTACTCTTTTTTGATGAAGTTCAACAATATATGGATGCGACTGCTTCATTAAAGTTTTTTAAATTAGATGGCCGATATGATGTTATATGTAGTGGTAGTGCTTTAGACGTTAATTTAAAGAATGTTAGTAGTATTAGCGTTGGCTATAAAACGGATGTTGAAATGTTTTCTTTAGACTTTGAGGAGTTTTTATGGGCTTTAAACTATAAAGAAGATGTTATCGATGAGATCAAGGAACACGTATTAAAATTAGAGCCTTTCAGCAATTTGTGGTTTAATCAACTTTCTGATTTATTTCAGGATTATATTTTTGTTGGTGGTATGCCTGCTATAGTTGATAAGTATATTAAACAGAAAAATTTTTCGGGCGTTTTACAAGTGCAAAAACAAATTGTTCTTGATTATGATGATGATATTGGGAAATATGTTGAAGGGTTGGATATTTCAAAGGTTAAGACGATGTATAGACATATTGCAAGCCAACTCGCCAAAGATAATCATAAATTTCAAATCACTAAATTAGGACATGGAGCTAGAAATAATCAATATGTTGGCTGTAATGCTTGGCTATCTGATGCAGGTGTTATTAATAATTGTTTTGGTTTAGAAGAATTGTCCTTACCTTTAAAGGCGTATGAAAATCTTGACAATTATCGAATGTATTTTTCGGATACATCATTATTGGTGGCTTCATTGGATGACCAAAGTCAAGAAGATTTAAGAATAAATAAAAATTTTGGTGTTTATAAGGGGGCTCTTTATGAAAATATCGCTTGTGAGGCATTAAGAAAACAAGGATATGATTTGTATTTTTATAAGCGCGAGGATGCTAGACTTGAATTGGATTTTTTAATCAGGATTAAGGACAATGTTGTTCCGATTGAGGTTAAATCAAATAGCGGAAAGCCAACTTCTTTATTAAATGCGATTAAAAGCAATGAATATGAATGTGTTAAATATGGCATTAAGTTTTCTAAACAAAATATTGGTTATGAGAACAATATAATTACTCTTCCTTTTTTCACGATTTTTGGATTAAAAGATATATTGAATAATAGAAATGGGTATAAACTACAAGAAGTAATAGATAAATATTAAGGAGAATAGATTATGGCGTGTACAACAATTTTAGTAGGCAAGAAGGCATCTTATGATGGTTCAACAATTATTGCGAGAAATGATGATTCAGGGGCAGGAAACTATACTCCTAAAAAGTATGTGATTATAAATCCTTGTGATCAACCTCGTAAATATACTACTGTTATTTCACATTTAACGATGGATTTGCCTGATAATCCCGTTAGATATAGCGCAACACCTAATGTTGACAATAAGAATGGCATCTGGTGTGCTGCTGGTATTAATGAATATGAAGTAGGTATGTCAGCTACAGAGACTATTACTTCTAATCCTAGGGTATTAAGTGGCGATCCACTTGTTGTATATGATGAAGAAAAGAATATTCCAGGTGGTATAGGCGAAGAAGATATTGTACATATTGTTTTGCCTTATATAAAGAGTGCTAAAGAAGGTGTATATCGTTTAGGTGAGTTACTTGAAAAGTATGGAACTTATGAAATGAATGGTATCGCTTTTTGTGATAAAGATGAAATATGGTATATGGAGACTATTGGTGGTCATCACTATATCGCTAAAAGAGTTGAAGATGAAGAATATGTTGTTATGCCTAATCAATTAGGTATTGATGAATTTGATATTGAAGATGGTTTAGGTAAACAAGAGAAACATATTTGTTCAAAGGATTTAAAGGAATTTATTGATAAGAATCATTTAAATCTTAATAATGATGATGAATTTAATGTAAGACTTGCCTTTGGTAGCCATGATGATTCAGATCACATCTATAACACACCACGTGCTTGGTATATGCTTAAGTATTTCAATCCTAATTTATGTGATTGGAATG
>CAVCDR010000045.1:0-10010 GCA_963601025.1 Agathobacter sp.
CGATTTCAAAAGAGGCTTTATTAAGGCTGAAGTATATGCCTATGATGATATGATGGTTTATAAGTCAGAGGCTAAACTTAAGGAAGCTGGTAAGGTTAGGCAAGAGGGTAAAGAATACCAAGTTAAAGATGGTGATGTTATCTTCTTTAAATTTAATGTTTAGGTAGGCTTGATTATTCAAGCCTTTTTAAAATTATGGGTGAAGTAAAAAAGAAAGTTCTTGTGGCGGTATCGGGCGGGCCAGATTCAATGGCTCTTTTAGACATGTCTAAAGATAAATATGATTGTTATGTAGCCCATGTGAATTATCATCATCGTGATAGCGCCTTAAGAGATGAGAATATTGTAAGAGATTATTGTTTAAAATATGGCATCCCTTTCTTTAAGAAAGATTATGTCGAAAGTGATGGCAACTTTCAAGAAAGAGCTCGTATCTTTAGATATGAATTCTTTAAGGAAATAGTTGATAAATATCATCTAGATTGTGTTTTGATAGCTCATCAAAAGGATGATTTAATTGAAACTTATTTATTTCAAAAAAAGCGTAATAGTCAAGTATATTACTATGGTTTAAATAGTAAGGTTAATATTTTTGGCATAAATATTAAAAGACCTTTATTAAGCAAGACAAAGAAGGATTTAGAGGATTATTGCCATAAACATAATATTAATTATGGAATTGATGAGTCTAATTTAACTGATGATTATTCTAGAAATAAGATAAGGCATGAAGTGATTGATAAGATGTCTTTAAAAGAAAAGAATGCGTTAGTTAGAGAAATTAGAAACTTGAATAAAGAGAATGAACGTTTAAATAGGGATGTTAGAGCTTATATTAATGGACGTGATAAGCTTTTGGTTGATGAATTTTTGGCTTATGAAGATAAACTTAGACTTTTAAGATGTTTTCTTAAGATTGGGGTAAGCAAAAAACAGGGTGATGAGCTTATTAGACAAATTAAAGAGGCTAAGAGTTTTGAAATATTAATTGAGGATACTTACTTATGCAAGGAATATGGCTATCTATTAGTGTATAAAAAGGAAGCTGATTATTCTTATACTTTAGATAAGAAGGCTTATTTTAAGACTAAACATTTTAAGTTAAGTAAAAAGGGGAAAAGTACTGAGGCGGTATATTTAAAGGATGATGATTTTCCAATTACGATTCGAAATTATAAAGAGGGTGATTTCATTAAACTTCGTTATGGTACTAAAAAGATAAATCGTTTCTTTATTGATAATAAGATTTCTAGTAAAGATAGGAAGATGTGGCCAATTATGTTGAATAAGGATGGTAGTGCTATTCTTGTGCCAAAAATAGGCTGTGATATACATCATTATGCGCAAAATGATATATTGTATATGGTAAAATTATAAAGTTAAACGAGGTGACTTTATGCATAAGGACGTTAAAAAAATATTAGTAAGTGAAGAAGAAATAGATAAAAGAAGTGAAGTACTTGCCAAGGAAATTAGTGAGTATTATCGTAGTAGAAATAGTGTGCCTATGGTTGTAGGTTTGCTTAAGGGTTCCGTTCCTTTCATGATGGAATTAGTTATGAAGATGGACATTGATTTAGAAATTGATTTTATGGATGTTTCTAGTTATAGTGGGACAAATTCTATGGAAGTTAAAATCAATAAGGACGTTGAATCACCAGTGATTGATAAGGATGTTTTGATTGTTGAAGATATTATTGATACTGGTAAGACATTAGATAAGGTAGTTGAAATGTTTAAGGCTAAGGGGGCTAAGGATATTAAAATTGCGACTTTATTAGATAAGCCATCAAGAAGAGTTACAAAGGTTAAGGGTGATTATATTGGCTTTGAAGTACCTGATGAGTTCGTTATTGGGTTTGGCCTAGATTATGATCAAAAATATCGTAATTTACCTTATGTTGGCGTTATTAAAGAAGAAGCAATCTAGTTTGGAGGTAGTTAATGAATAAAACAAACAATAAAAAACCAAATCCAGGGTCTTTTGTCCCATATCTTATTGCGATAGCTTTCTTAATAGCTTTGTTTTTTACGAATCCAATATCACAAAGTGCTACTTCAACAATTAGTTACACAGAGTTAAATAAATTGTTGGATTCACAAGTTATTAGAGAAGCTGATCTAACAGTTGATGACAATATTGTTTCAATTGTTGGTACATATGAAGAAAATGGTGTTGTTAAGACATTTAGAAGCGATGTTGCCAAGACTGATTTAAGTGTTGATGATTTAATTAGTAAATTAAATGATTCTAATGCGTCTGTGGTAATTGAAGACGCTAATCAAAGTAGTCTTGTCTTGACGCTTGTTAGTTCGATCTTGCCAATTGTTATATTTGCCGGACTTGGCATGTTGATGATTAGTAAGATGGGTTCTATCAATGGTAACAATAAGGCCTTTGAATTTTCTAAGTCAAGAGCGCGTAAAGAAGAAAATGTTCGTATAAGATTTTCGGATGTTGCGGGTTGCGATGAAGAAAAAGAAGAAATGGCCGAAATTATCGAATATTTAAAGACACCTAAAAAGTTTGCGGCTATGGGTGCCAGAATTCCTAAGGGTATCTTAATGGTTGGCTCTCCTGGTACTGGTAAAACATTGCTTGCTAAGGCAGTAGCTGGTGAGGCTAATGTGCCTTTCTATTCTATTAGTGGTTCTGACTTTGTTGAAATGTTTGTCGGTGTTGGTGCTAGTAGAGTTAGAGATATGTTTAAACAAGCTAAGGCAACTGCTCCTTGTATGATATTTATCGATGAAATTGACGCGGTAGGTAGACAAAGAGGCGCCGGCATGGGCGGTGGACATGATGAAAGAGAACAAACCCTAAACCAAATGCTAGTTGAGATGGATGGTATGTCTGATAATAGTGGTGTTGTCGTTATTGCGGCTACTAATAGACCAGATGTGCTAGATCCAGCATTACTTAGACCTGGCCGTTTCGATAGACAAATTACTGTTTCTTTACCTGATTTAAAGGGCAGAGAAGCTATCTTAAAAGTTCATGCTAGAAATAAGAAGATTGCTAAAGACGTTGACTTAGAGGCACTTGCTAGACGTACTCCTGGTTTCTCTGGTGCTGATTTGGAAAACGTTTTAAATGAAGCTGCTATTCTTTCAGTAAGAGAAAAGAAGACGGTTATTGATACACCGCAAATCGATGAAGCAATTGATAGAGTTATGATGGGCCCTGCTAAAAAGAGTAGAACTTATGATGAACATACTAAGAAATTAGTGGCATATCATGAAGCAGGTCACGCTATTGTTGGTTTGAATCTTCCAGATGGTGCCATTGTTCAAAAGGTTACAATTATTCCTCGTGGTAATGCAGGCGGTTATAACCTAATTACTCCTCGTAAGGAAAAGATTTTAAATTCTAAGAAGGAACTTGTTGATACTATCACTTCTTATATGGGCGGTAGAGCTGCTGAAGAAATCTTCTTTGATGATATTACAACTGGTGCCAGCAACGATATTCAACAAGCTACACGTATCGCTAAGGACATGGTAACTACATATGGTATGTCAGATTTAGGCCCTGTTCAATATAACAGTGATAATTCAACTGTTTTCTTGGGCAGAGACTATAATTCGCCTGCTAATGCAAGTAGCCAAGTGGCTTATGAAATTGATATTGAAGTCAGAAAGATTATTGATTCTTGTCATGAACTTGCTAAAAAGATTATCAATGAACATAAGGATGATTTAATTAAGATTGCTGAAGCTTTAATTGCTCAAGAGACTATTACGGCTGAGGAAATTGAAAAAGTATTAAATGGGCAACTTGTTGTTAAGGATAATAAACTTGTAAAGAGCGATGATGAAGAAGTTGTAGAAGAAAAGGATGATGATTCTACTACTAAGGAATCAGCATAATGGATGAGCTTACTATTTTAAATAAGCAAATTAATTATTTGATTAAGCATGATGTAAAATACAATTCTTATGAGTTCCTTTGTTTCTATAGTAATATGGATACTTATTTAAAGGATACATATGGTAAGGATTCAAGCTTTTATAAGCAATTTAAGCAAATCAAGTTCGCAAGTAATCTTTATGAGGATGATGATAATACTATTCTTAATGTAGAGGCTTGTTTAAACGGCTTGCTTAAGGCTAAAGAGTTATTAAAGAGTACGAGTAAATAAGTGCTCTTTTAATTTCTTTAAAAAAATGAGGAATTTTTAAAAAATTTGGTAATAATAATATAAGAAGATAAGATACTTAAAATATAGTATGATGTTAAATATACTTAAGGAGAATTTCGTGGAAAAACAAATAAAGAGAAATGAAATCTACAATGGTAAGATTATTCATGTAGTATGTGATGATGTAATGATTGATGATGGCACAACATCTAAAAGAGAGGTTGTTTACCATAATGGCGGTGTTTGTATTGCTTTAAAGGATACTGATGGTAAGTTCTTTATGGTTAAACAATATCGTTATGCTTTAGAAAAAGAAATGATTGAATTTTGTGCTGGCAAGATTGAAAAGGGTGAAGATCCTGATGAAGCCATCATTAGAGAATGTGAAGAAGAACTTGGTTATAAAGCTGTTAATGTAAGAAAATTTGGTTTTGTGATTCCAACTTGTGGATATTGTAGTGAGAAGATTTACTTATATTATGGTGAAGTAGGTCAAAGAGTTGGCACTCACTTTGATAAGGATGAGCGTATAGAGTCTTTAAAGTATTCTGCTGATGAGATTAAAGAGATGATTAAGTCGGGTGAGATTGATGATGGTAAGACAATTGCGTTAATGATGCATATGGAAATGGCGGGTTTGAATGCTTAGTTTTGCGGATTTAATATTAGATACCACTAATAAGAATCTAGAAGAAAATAGAATTATTCTTACGGAATTTTTTAAAGAATATAATTTACCAGATTATATGATTAATCCTTTGGCAAATGGTAATGATAAAGAGTGTATCTTGGAGATGTTTGATAATACTACAAACGTCGAAGAAAGAGCGTGTGATATTCTTGAGAATAATTGTTTCTGTCTAGAGGCTTTTTATGTTTTCTATAAGTTAGCTAATGATGTTACATTATCATACTTCTTTAATCAAATGGTTAATAGAGCTGTAGAATATGATAATTTAACGGAGTATCAAAAAAATAGTTTAATATTTATATTAAATTGTTATTGTGATTTTTTGACTTCACTTCATAACTATACCCAAACACTTAAAGTTTGTGATGTACTATTTAGAATTAATGGTGATGAAGGTGGGAAAGTAGCTAATAGAAGGGCGTATTGTTATAGTCAATTAGAGGATTTGGATAGATTATATGACCTATATCTAAATGATTTATTTAGAGATCCTGAAAACTATATCTTGTTGATCATTGTTTGTTTAAAACATGAAGATCAAATGAAGGCCAAGGAAGTTCTTTCGACTTTGATTGATCGCTTCCCTAAGGCTGAATATATTGACCATATTTGGGATTTAGAGGGTGATAATAGTATGGACGGGGCTATAATGCGTAAGGCTGTAACCAACTGTTATGATTCTATTTGTGCAATTCCTTTCTTCTTCTCATGGTGTGAGAAGAATAAGTCGGAATTATTAGTGGCATAGATTTAGCACTAATTTAACATGCACCTATTTGTTTTGTATATATAATGGAACTATGGAAATTGATATTAAGAAATTAGAAAATATTAAGAAAGAGTTAGATTCTTTAGCTGAAGATGACACTTTATTTATAAAAGAAAATGGTAGTACAAAGTACGCTATTTTGCCTATTGAAAGTTATGACGCTTTAATGGAGGAGGAAGAAGAGATGGAAGGACGTTTTTCTGTTCCTTCTATTAAGGTATTTTCTCCTAACAATATGGAACTAAGTTATGATGAGTATGAGGCTGTTAAAAAGAGAATTCTTGAGGCTTTTGATAAGACTTTTAAACCAAAAAGAGAGAAATTAAATTAATGAATAAGGGAAAATTTATCGTAATTGAGGGTCCTGATGGCAGCGGTAAGACAACTGTTGCGGATAGACTTTGTGAAATATTAAAGGATAGAGGCTTTGATGTTGTTCATACTAGAGAGCCTGGTGGCATTGATATTGCTGAACAAATTCGAAATGTTATTCTAGATCCCAAGAATACAGCTATGGACGCTAAGACTGAAGCGCTATTATATGCTGCAAGTAGAAGACAACATTTAGTTGAAAGAGTTATTCCAGCTATTAATGAAGGTAAGATTGTTGTTTGTGAAAGATTCTTATTTTCTTCTTTAGCTTATCAAGGCAAGGCTAGAGGCATTGGCTATGATGGCATTTTAGCTATTAATAACTTCGCTATTGAAGACAATAAGCCAGATTTAACTATTTATTTAGATGTTGATGAAAAACTTGGTCAAGAGCGCATTAATCAAAGAATTAGTAAGGATAGATTGGATAGCGAATCTATTAATTTCCATCATTTAGTAAATGAGGGTTATAAGGAAATTTTGGCTAAATTTAAGGATACCAAGGTTGTTGATGCATCTAAGGATGTGGATAGTGTCACAAATGATTGTTTATCTTTTATAATGAATTTAATCAATGATTAAAGATATTTTAAAGGAAAAGGAAGCTATAGCTTATCTTAGTTTAAAGAATGATTTAACTAGTGGGCATTTAGCTCATAGTTATTTGTTTTATGGTGATTTAAATCCCCTTAAGAAAGATGTAGCTTTTTTATTGGCTCAAAGTATAATTGAGGGCAAGAATGATTTTGCGTGTGAAACATGTAATACTTGTCGAAGGATAAGGGATAACATTTATTTTGATGTAATCTATATTGACGGTTATAAGGGTTCTATTAAAAAAGAGGATATTGAAAATATCATGAGTGAGTTTTCGAGAACTTCTTTAGAGTCTAGTGGTAAGAAGGTTTATATTATCGATAATATAAATAATATTAGTGCCAAGGGTATTAATATGTTACTTAAGTTTATGGAAGAGCCTACCAATGATCATACTTATGGTATTTTTGTTAGTAATAATATCGATACTTTACTTGAAACCATCATTAGTAGATGTGAGAAGGTTCCTTTTGTTACTAAGGATTTCTCTTATTTGATTAAAGAATATGAGAATAAGGGATTTGACTATATTGATGCTTATTTATTAAGTGATATTAAGCATGAATTAGTGGATATTGATGTCAATGATGAATGTTATCTCAATGGCAAAGAATATGTTTATAAGACAATCGATAGTTTAAATAATAAGGATTATATCCCAGTACTTTTTTCTAGAGAATTTTATAGTTGTGTTAGTAAAGAGAATTTTAAGGAATGTAGCGATTATTATTTAGCTATTATGCAAAAGATGATTCATGATAGTTTAAATGATGTAACAGTAGATGATAAAGAGTATTGTGAATACTTATGTAAATTAAAGAATGATGATTTAAATAAGCTTTTGGAAATCTTTTTGGATGCCAAGGATAAGACTAATTATGCGATAAATCGTAACTTATTGTTTGACCAAATCGCGTTTGAAATAATATCATAAATATATGAGTGAAAATATTAAATACATATCCGTTCGTTTTCAAACTACGAACAAAACATATACTTTTTCAACTACTGATTCTTCGATTAAAAATGAAGATGGGGTTGTTGTAGAGACCCAAAGAGGCCTAGAGTATGCGAAAGTTATCGCTGATCCTTTTGATAAGCCAAATGTTTCAATGGAAATAAAACCCATTGTTAGAAAGGCTACTAGTGATGATTTAAAACGTTATAATCAAAATATCGAGGATTGTAAGAAGGCTAAGGAAAAGTGCCAAGAAGAGGCTGATAAGCTAAATCTAGGCATGAATGTTATTTCGGCTGAATATACTTTAGATCGTAATAAGATTACTTTTACTTATGTTGCGGATGATCGTGTAGACTTTAGAGAACTTCTTAAGGTTTTAGCTTATTTATTTAAGTGCCGTATTGATTTAAGACAAGTTGGCACTAGAGATAAGGCTAAGATTGTATCGGGTATTGGAACATGTGGTAGAGAACTATGTTGCGCAAAATACTTAAGTGAATTTGATCGTATTTCAATTAATATGGCTAAAAACCAATTACTAGCTTTAAATGTTTCAAAATTATCTGGCCAATGTGGCAACTTAATGTGTTGTTTAAAGTATGAGGATGAAGCTTATAAGGATTTAAGACAATCTTTGCCTAAGATGAATTCTTATATTGAATATGAGGGCGAAAAATATAAACTTACATCTATGAATGTTATTGCCCGTAATTGTAAGCTTGAGAATCAAAATCATGCGATTTTTATTTCGCTTGATGATTTAAAGAACAATGGTAAGGTTTTAAAGCCTACCGCAAACAAAAAGAAGGATGAGGAAAGTGTCAGTGAGTAAAGTGACACTTTTTTTAGTTGCGACGCCCATTGGCAATCTTAATGAGGCTTCTCCTAGGGTGATTGAAACACTTAAAAATGTTAAGGTTATTGCATGTGAAGATACACGTAATACTTTAAAGTTACTTAGCCATTTTGATATTCATACTAAGATGCTTAGCTATCATAACTTTAATGAGGAGAAGGCTTGTGTTGATATCTTAAATTATTTAGATAACGGTGATGATGTAGCTTTAGTAAGCGATGCAGGCTACCCACTTTTATCTGATCCTGGTTATGTACTAGTTAATGAAGTTATTAAGAAAGGTTACAATATCAATACAGTAAGTGGCCCTAATGCAGCTATAAATGCTTTAGTGGCTAGCGGTTTAAGTACTAATCATTATCTTTTCTATGGTTTTTTAAATGCGAAAAGTTCTAGTGCTAAAAAGGAACTAATGGAACTTAAAGAGTTCCCTTATACTATCATCTTTTATGAAGCGCCTCATAGAATAAATAAGACCTTAAAGCTTGTATTGGAGGTATTTGGTGATCGTAAGGCGGTTGTAGCAAGAGAACTTACAAAGATTCATGAAGAATATTTAAGAGGTAATTTAAGTGAACTTTGTCAGATTGAAGAATTTAAGGGCGAGCTTGTACTAATTGTTGAGGGTTTTAAAAAAGATAAAATAGAAATTAATTTCTCTTTATTAAAAAAGGAAGTAGATAAACTTGTAGATTCTAACGTTAAGACTAAAGAGGCTATTAAGATAGTTAGTGAAGAGTATCAAGTTTCTAAAAATGAGTTATATGATTATTATCATAAAAAATAAGAAGAGTAATCTTCTTTTTATTTAACTATGTGTATATAATGAATTTAGTTTTCTAGGGCAGGGTGCGATTCCCGATCGGTGGTATACCCCACGAGCGTAAGCTGAACTTGTGTGATTCAAGTGGCGACAGTAAAGTCTGGATGGAAGGAGATTTTTTATTTTATGAAAACTAATTCGAAGATTCGTCTTGTATGTGTAGTGGCCATATTGGGTGCACTAGCTGGTGTTTTAATGCTTATAGAGTTCCCATTACCTATAGCACCACCTTTTTACAAAGTTGATTTATCTTTAGTATCGGCACTACTTGCGGGCTTCTCACTTGGGCCAGTGGCTGGTTTACTAGTATGCCTTGTAAAAGTGCTTATTTCTATTTTATTAAACGGCACTACGACAGCTTTTGTAGGTGAGTTTGCAGCTCTTTTAATGGACAGCAGCTTCACATTATGTGCAGCCTTAATCTATAAGAAGGAACATACTAAAAAGGGTGCCATTAAAGCTTTAATATGGGCAACCGTTACATTAATGGCTGTGGGTGGGGTAACTAATTACTTTATTCTAGTACCAGCCTATGTTAAGTTTATGAATATTCCTTTAGAGGCGATAGTAGCTATGGGCAATGCAATATTTAAGAGTGTAAATTCTTTATTTACTTTAATACTATTTTGTACTGTACCATTTAATTTAATAAAGGGTTTAATTATTGGTATTGTCACTTATCTTTTATATAAGCGTGTTTCACCATTACTAAGAGGATAATAAAAATCAGGATTTTATTCCTGATTTTTATGTGTGTCGAGCATGATGCACATCTAGTACAGTTAACTGTACCACGGGT
>CAVCDR010000046.1:0-14358 GCA_963601025.1 Agathobacter sp.
AAGCGCTTGTTTATATTACCAAAGGATAAGAATAGATGCAAGAGATTTTTGAAAAAATGTTAAAATTTTTATTGGAAATGGAGAATTTATGATTTTAGAAAAATTAAATGAAGAATTACTAGCTTTAGCTAAAGCATCAGATAGCGAACTTAAAGACATATATAAGAATATAGATGAAACTTGTCTATATAATTCCGATCGTATTCTTAATGCCTTTATTAACAATAATGTTTCCTATTCAGATTTTGCAGAGATAAATGGATATGGTAACTACGATTCAGGAAGAGATAAATTAGAAAAGATATTTGCTGAAGTACTTGGATGCGAAGATTCTTTAGTTAGACCACAGATTATGTCTGGCACAAATGCTTTATATCTTGCTTTCTCTTCATTACTTAAACATGACGATACAATGATCTCTATAAGTGGTACACCCTATGATTCTTTGCAAGAAATGATTGGGATTATTGGAAACTCTAGCCAATCACTTAAAGAATATGGGGTTAAATATGAACAGATTGATTTAATTGATAATGATTTTGATATTCAAACAATACAAACGCGTTTAAAAGAAAACAATGTTAAACTTGTCGAAATTCAAAGATCAAGAGGCTATTCACATCGTGATTCACTAACTATTGATAAAATTCAAAATGTAATCAAAAAAATAAGAGAAGTTAATAAAGATGTAATTGTTATGGTAGATAATTGCTATGGCGAACTAGTAGAAAAAAGAGAACCAGGTCATGTAGGCGCTGATGTTGTTGTTGGTTCACTTATGAAAAACCTTGGTGGCGGAATCGCTTGTACTGGTGGCTATGTTGCTGGAAATAAAGAATTAATTAATATGGTAGCTGATAGACTTACTTCTCCAGGTATTGGTAAAGAGCTTGGCGCAAACTTTAATTTGAATAATTCGTTCTTTAAAGGTATCTTTATGGCCCCTAGTGCTGTAAAAAATGCGCTTAAAACTGCTGTTTTTACTTCTTGGATGCTAGAGAAGCTGGGATATAAAAACATCTCTCCTCGCTATAACGAATATAGAACAGACATTATCCAAACAATTGAACTAGAAACAAAAGAAAATCTAGTGAAGTTTACCCAAGGTATTCAATCCGCTTCACCAATTGACTCTTATGTAAAAGTATTACCTGCACCAATGCCTGGCTATCCATTTGATGAAGTTATGGCCGCAGGAAGTTTTACTCAAGGAAGTACTATTGAACTAAGCGCAGATGCACCTGTTGTTGAACCATATACCTTATATATGCAAGGTGGTTTAACATTTGAATATGGCAAATTGTCAATACTACTAGCGCTAAATAATATTAGTAAATAAGAAAGAAAAGATGGCCATTATCAAAATGATAATTTCCATCTTTTTTCTTACATATAAAACTCTTTATACCATTTTGCGAATTTTCTTAATCCTTCTCTTAAAGAAGTAGAAGGCTTGAAATCAAAGTCTCTTTCTAAAGGAGTGGTATCCGCATAAGTAATTGGTACATCACCTGCTTGCATTGGCACTAGCTCCTTATGAGCTTCAAAATCATAATCGCTTGGAAGCACTTTGGCATTTACAAGTTCTTCCGATAATATTCTTACAAAATCCAATAAGTTTTCTGGATTATTATTACCGATGTTATAAATCGCATAAGGTGGGATAGGCAAGCCATCTTCACCATTTTGTTTTAAAGGTGCCTTAGCCATAACTCTAACAACCCCCTCTACGATATCATCTATATAAGTAAAATCTCTTTTACAATTACCATAGTTAAATATTTTAATCTTCTCATTATTCACAAGCTTATTAGTAAAACCAAAATAAGCCATATCCGGTCTACCAGCTGGGCCATATACAGTAAAGAAACGCAAGCCAGTAGATGGAATATTGTATAGCTTGCTATAAGCATGAGCCATCAATTCATTAGATTTTTTTGTAGCTGCATATAAAGAAACGGGATTATCAACTTTATCCTCTGTAGAATAGGGAACTTTAGAATTCGAGCCATAAACGCTAGAACTAGAAGCGTACACTAAATGCTTAACAGGATTATATCTGCATGCCTCCAATATATTATAGAAACCTATAATGTTACTTTGGATATAGGCATCAGGATTAGTGATTGAATAACGCACTCCAGCTTGAGCAGCTAGATTTACTACAATATCAAAATGATATTTTTCAAATAAAGAATCAATCAATTCTTTATCAGCTAAATCGCCTTTAATAAAAGTATAGTTTTCATACTTTAATAATTCGTTTAAGCGATATTCTTTTATAGCCACATCATAATAATCATTCATATTATCTAAGCCAACCACTTTAATATCCTTATTATCATTTAAAATACGTTTAGCTAGATTAGATCCTATAAAGCCTGATGAACCGGTAATTAATATTGTTTCCATAATAGTCCTTTTAAAATTATTTACTAGATAATTTTATAGCTTTTTAATCTAAAATTCGCTCTTGATTTTTTTAAAAAAATAACATAATATTAAAAGGTAATCCGGGCGTGGCGGAATTGGCAGACGCGCTAGACTTAGGATCTAGTGGGCGACCGTGGGGGTTCAAGTCCCTTCGCCCGGACCAGTTTAAAAGATAAGCCTTGTACAAGGCTTTTTTTTGTACCTTGTTGTTTTATTTTTTAAGCCCTTTTATAATATTTACGTATGTTATTAACAATAGATTTAGGAAATACTAGTTTAAAACTAGCAATATTTGATCAAGAAAATAAAATTGCCGCAAACGTATATGATGAGTTTGATAATGAATATGGAGCATTAATAAAAAACTTTTTATATCGAAACAATGTAAGTGAAAAGTTGATATCCGATTGTGTTGTATCAAGCGTAATTCCTTCTGCCAGCAAGATTTTATTAAGTGAACTTAGACGAATTTTGAATAAGGAACCAATCTTTATTGATTCAAGCCTACCAATTGGCATTAGTGTTGATACACCAAATCCTGAAGAAGTAGGGAGCGATTTATTATCAATGTCATCGTATGCTTATAATCTTTATAAAGATGAATTGCTAGTTGTATCAATTGGCACCGCAACCGTTATTTGTCATATAACTAAAGATGGTGAATTTAAACATTGTATCATTTCACCAGGATATGGCAAAATAGCACAATCACTTTGGGGTAATGCGGCAAAGCTTCCAGAATTTAGACAAACAAAAACCGACACTTTCTTAGCTAATACTACGGTGGATGCTATGAATGTTGGCTTATATCAAGGTTATATTGGCTCTTTAAAATATCTAATTAATGGTATAAAGAAAGAACTAAATATTAATCCAAAGATTGTTGCCTGTGGAGGTTTTGGTAAAGAAATAGTTAAAGACATTGACGATATTGAATATTATGAAACTGATATGGTAACAAGCGGTTTACATTATATTTATTGGAATTATTTGAAAAATGAAACTGATATTGGCTAGTGGATCCCCAAGAAGAAAAGAACTATTGGCTACTTTAAATATGCCATTTGAAGTAATAGTTTCTGATTTTGATGAAAAAATAGATACAAGAAAACCACTTGTAGAAGAAATAAAAAGATTATCCTATGGTAAAGCCTGTAGCGTCTTTGAAAATAATAAAGATGCCATAGTTATTGGGGCCGATACAATTGTTACCATTGAAAATAAAGTTCTAGGCAAGCCAAAAGATAAAGAAGATGCCAAAAGAATGTTAAAAGAACTTTCTAACAATGTTCATACTGTAATTACTGGCGTAACTATAATATCTAGTGAAAAATGTGAAACATTCGCTTCAAGCAACAAAGTATATTTTGATGATTTATCTAATGAGGAAATTGAAGAATATATTGCCACACTTGAACCAATGGATAAAGCTGGAGCTTACGCAATACAGGGATTAGGATCAAAATTTATTAAGAAGATCGAAGGCGACTATTATGCGATAGTAGGTCTTCCGATAAATCAAATATACAAAAAATTAAGGGCTTATCAACGTCCTTAATTTTCATTTTCACTATCTTGTTTTGATGACATTTCGCCATTTTCTGGCATATTTGGCATTTGACCATCACTTGGTGGATTACCCTTATCATCACCACTAGGTCTTTCGCCATTTGGATCAAAATCGCCACCATTGCCACCAGGCCCCATTCCGCCTTGGCCAAAGCCAGTAGAACCATAAGTATTGCTCATACTCTCAAGAGTATATGTATAAGTATCATCATTAACGGTAATAGTTACCTCATCACCAACACTTAGCTTACCGCTAGATAATAATATCGAATTAAATTGTTTGCTTATTGTCTTATCAAAGATAGTTTCATCATTAACAGTAATTGTTAGCTTACTATTAGCGACATAAGAAGAATCCATATTATAAAGTAAACTTACCTGGCTACTACCATCTTCATTAAAGCCTTCAGCCATATCACTTTGACCAATCATTAGCACTTCACCACCACTGATATAGGCTGCCGTATCATAATCAAAAGCTGCATCACCACCACTTATTGGCCCTTCAACAAATAATGTTCCACCACTTATGTAGATATCCCCATTTGAATCAACGCCATCACCTTCAGCATTAATATAAACACTACCACCATTCATTTTAAAGGTACTACTGCCATTATTTTTACTAGCCGCATTAATGCCATCATCACTAGAAACAATTGAAATATCACCGTCATTTATCGTAATAACAGCTGCCTCAAGGCCCTCGTAAGATTTAGTTATATTAAAGGTTCCACCATCAATAATTAAATCATTATAAGCTGAAATACCCTTATCATCACTACTTATATTAAAAGTTCCATCAAGTATATAGATATAACCACGACCCTCATCTTCATCATTATTTGACTTAATAGCCGCTTTGCCACTTTGAATATTGAAAATACCAGTCTTAATCCTTACACAATCCTTACCACAAATTCCCTGATTATTGGAATTAATGTTGTAAGTGCCATTTGTAATAATCAAACTATCCTTAGAAACAATACCATGTTTATAATTGGCATTAATATTTAAAGTGCCACTACCATTGAATACCAAATCAGACTTTGAAAAAATCAGCGCATCAACCGCATTATCATCTACTTGAACATATTCATCACCACTATCACTTAAAACATTCTCGCTACCATCAGCTAAAGTAATAGTACACTTATCACATTTTTTAACATAGATTGATGCAAAGTCATCACTATTAATAGTTACACCATCTAAAACCAGCTTAACGTTGCCATTACAATTTACAATGACACTTCCATTTAGCTCACCACTTAAAACATAAGTGCCAGCTTTTTCAATTGTAAAATCACTATTGCCCTCTAATAAAACATAGTCTGCATCCGCATATGTTTCATCAAGATCTTCATCATCAAAATATAATTTATAATTGTAAGTTTTGTTTGTAGACTCTTCCTCATAAATTACACTACTACACCCACAAAGAAGCATTATAATTAGTAACAATGAGATTTTTTTGAGCGTCATAGTTCTTCCCTTTCACCACTAACAATTCCTAGGCTGACTTCAAGATTACTATTTCTTACTCTGATTTCATCAAGCATCTTCTTAATAGCTGACTCATCCTTTAAAGAAACACGATAATCCACTCTATATAAACTGCCTAAATTAATTGTCTTAACATTTAAAAGTTCATAACTTTTTGTATACGTTTTAAGTATATTGATAAACGCATCCTCATAGTTTAAAGATTCAGGACAAACTATCTTTAAATATCTTTCCTTATGGTGTTCACCAAAGTTAACAGTTGTAAGTAAAAACGAAACTACTAACAATAATAAAGCAAATACACAAGCTAAAGCTACATAACCAGTTCCACAAATTATACCCACTGCCATTGAAAGAAAGATGCATACAAGTTCTTTTGCATTGCCTTTAACACTTCTAAATCTAACTAGAGAAAAAGATCCTGCAACCGCAATGCCAGCGCCTAGATTGCCATTTACCATCATAATAACAACCGACTCTATTGCTGGTATTAAAATTAAACTTAAGGCTAAAGACTTTGTATGTGTATTCTTATACATATAGAATAAAGAAACCAAAAAGCCCAAAACTAAACTAACTAATACTGCAATCAAAAATTGGCCTAAAGTAAAATCACCTGTAAAAATACTACTAAACATAATTTATTTCCCCTTTCAAAAATGCATTTCCAACTTTTGAATAACTTGTCTTAAATATCTTTAATTCATCAAGAATTCTAACAAGCCATAAAGGCATTGCCCCTGCAGCCTTAATTTCCATAATGATTGAGTCATCTAATTTAACATCATTATCTGCATGATTTAAATAAACATTCTTAGTACGATACATTAAATTTGAATCGAAAGTTATTCTTAAATTAGAATCTTGTTTACCAACAAAATACTCTCTATCGCAAGAAATAAATACTTTAGGTTTTAACCCACCATATCTATTTGACAAAGAAACTATTTCTTTTCCAACTAAATCATCATCAAACTTACAATCATCAATATCCTTTAAAACATCTTGATACTTTGCCTTAGTTCTTCTTTTATAAACAACACCATCAAACTTTTTCTTAAGTTCGACATATATTTTTTCATCATCTAATGGAGGAGCATAACTTCTAATTCGCAGTTTTTCTTTATATTCTGGCTTTTCAATTGACTTTGTAATCAAACGATAATCATCACTATCAAAATACACAGATAAAAGGTGGGACTTATTATATTTATCATGCACTAAATAATCATCAAGCTTCGACAACAAAGAATTGAAGGTAGATTGATCAAGGAGATACTTATTCTCTTTTCTTAAAAAATATTCTGCCATATTATGTTCCTCCATGGCTCTATATTAAAAAAACAAAGTGAACTTAAAGTGAACTACTATCAAAAATTATGTGAAATCGGTATAATTAGAAACAAGCCGACATAGTATAGTGGTAATACGCATCCATGGTAAGGATGAATCCCGTGTTCAATTCACGGTGTCGGCACCACTTAAGTTAATAAAAGCCCAATTTGGGCTTTTTACGTTATCACTATATTAGCTTGTTAAATGTAGAAGGCATCTTTGTTTTAAAAGAATATATTTTATTATTTAATGGATTTAAAAAAGTTAGTTCATACGCATGTAAACATAAACGCTTATACTTTTCACCACCATAGTTTTTATCACCTAAAATAGGATGGTTTAAATCCTTCATAGTGACTCTAATCTGGTTCTTTCTACCAGTATAGATATTTAGATCCAATAAGCTATACTTATTGTTTTCTTTAATTACTTTATATTCAGTAATAGCTTTCTTGCCATTTCTATCGTTTTGATTAGTTATATAAACCAAGTCAAATTTATTCTTAGCTAAATAATTAGTAATAGTATCCTCTTTTTTGTCTAATTTACCTGTTACTATTGCATAGTACTTTCTTGATTTAACCAGATTATTCCAATCGTTTTGTAAGACATCTCTTAGTTTAACATTCTTACAAAATACTAAAACACCACTTGTATCCTTATCAATACGATGAAGAACAAATATCTTATTATGTTTATCTTTATCCTTTAAATACTCTCTTACGTAATGATAAGCTGTATTATAACTTTCATTATTACTCGAAATCGAAAGTAAACCACTTGGTTTATTAATCGCAATAAAATCATCATCCTCATAAATAATATCCAAATCATATTTATTACTGGTATCATTGCTTATCTTTATAACATCACCAATCTTCAATACATAGTTATATTTACTTATCTTTTGATTGTTTACATAAGTACTATTACTTAAAATCTTTTTAGCTACATTCCTAGAAAAATGTAAATTATAAATCAAGTACCTTAATAGTTCACATTCTTGTTTTACAACATGTTCAGTCATGCAATAATTATACCAATGAAAATATTTTCATAAAAATGAAAAAATGTAAAAAATATTGTTGACAATAAAAAATGAAAAGATTTAGAATAAAACTACGTTGAAGTAAACGAGTATTCTACTTTGGCATTGATAGAGAGATCGTGGATGGTGAAAACGATTATGTGGGGGTAAAAGAAAGCTTATGGAGTACAGTGCAAACTGCGGGATAGCCCGTTATAGCTAAGGGCCATGTTGGTGGTCTATGAGGTTATTTCAGTAATGAAATAATAAATTAAGGTGGTAACACGATTATAAGTCGTCCTTATTGGGGACGATTTTTTTGTCCCTATAAGCTAATTATTGGAGGGAGAAAAAATGAAAAAGTTATTAACAATCTTATTAGCTATTACTTGTCTATTATCACTATGTGCATGTAGCTCATCAAGTAACTCAACAACTGATGAAACTGCAGATAACACAAGCGATAAAGATTTCAAAATTGGTGTTGTACAACTACTACAACATCCAGCACTCGACCTAGCAACAGAAGGCTTTGTTGATGCCTTAAAAGAAAACGGCATCACTAATGTTGATGTTCAAAACGCAAGTGGTGAATCTGCAAACTGTGCAACAATCGTCGGTGGCTTTGTAGCCGATGGTGTTGACCTAATCATGGCAAACGCAACAGCTGCTTTACAAGCTGCAAGTGCTGCAACTGATACAATTCCAGTGCTTGGTACTTCTATCACTGTATATGATGTTGTATTAGGTGGTTCTATTCCTAGCAACGTATCAGGAACTAGTGACTTAGCACCACTTGATGAACAAGCAAATATGATTACCGAATTATTCCCAGAAGCAAAGAAAGTTGGACTTCTATTCTGTTCAGCTGAAGCTAATTCAGAATACCAAGTAGACAAAATTGCTGAAGAACTTGCTAAAAAAGGAATTGAAACAGAAAAATACACATTCAATGATTCAAACGATGTAACATCAGTTACTGAAACATGTGTAGGTGATGGAGTTGATGTAATCTACATCCCAACTGACAATACTGCTGCCGCAAACACTGAAGCTATCGCAAACGTTGTAATTCCAGCTAAAGTACCAGTAGTTGCTGGCGAAGAAGGTATTTGTTCAGGATGTGGTGTAGCTACACTTACAATTTCTTACTACGACATTGGCTACAAAACTGGTGAAATGGCAGCCGATATCCTATTAAATGGAGCTGATATTTCAACAATGGATGTTCAATTTGCACCAACTTTCACAAAGAAATTCAATAAGACAAACGCTGAAGCATTAGGTATTGAAATACCAAGCGACTACGTTGAAATCGAAGGCTAAAAAAGCTAAAGAGCAGGCCATCCTGCTCTTTTTAGGAGACTTATGACATTTTTAACAGGACTATTAAATTCATTGCCAAGTGCCATCTCCCAAGGACTTATTTGGGGCATAATGGCCATTGGCGTATATGTAACATACAAAATACTAGATGTAGCCGATTTAACAGTAGATGGATCACTTTGTACAGGTGGTGCAATGTGTGTGATTCTACTAGTTAATGGAAAGCCTATGTGGTTGGCGTTAATTTGTGCCATTCTTGTAGGTATGGCATCAGGATTACTTACCGGACTATTTATTACAAAGTTCGGTATTCCCGCAATACTAGCCGGCATCCTTACACAACTTGCCCTATATTCAATAAATCTACATATCATGGGCTGGGGAACTAGTTCATTATCAAAATCAAACTTACCCGTAAGTGTTGATAAATATAATCTTTTAGTATCGTCTCGTTATGTAAGAGAATTATCGTTTAGAAACCCAATTATTGTGGTAATAATCTTTGTTGCCATAACAATAGCTGTACTATATTGGTTCTTTGGAACAGAACTTGGTTGTTCAATTAGAGCTACTGGTGCAAACGTTTCAATGGCACGTGCTCAAGGCGTTAATACTGATAAAACAAAAGTTATTGGCCTAGTTATTTCAAATGGCCTAGTTACTCTATCAGGCGCCCTACTTGCCCAATACCAAGGTTTCGCCGATATAAACATGGGCAGAGGAGCCATTGTAATTGGTCTAGCAGCTGTAATTATTGGTGAAGTAATATTTGATAAGATATTTAAAAACTTCGCTCTAAAGCTACTTGCATGCGTATTTGGAGCCATTATCTACTATACTGTAATACAATTCGTCTTAAAGCTTGGACTATCTACAGACGACTTAAAACTACTAACAGCCTTTGTCGTCGCAATCTTCTTAGCTATTCCTTATTGGAACGGCAAATTTAGAAAAGGTGGTAATAAACATGCTTAAAGTAGAAAATATTTATAAGACATTTAATCCTAATACCGTTAACGAGAAAAGAGCGCTTAATGGTGTCTCACTTACCCTGAATGATGGTGACTTTGTTACTGTAATTGGTTCAAATGGTGCAGGTAAATCAACCTTACTAAACGCTATTGCAGGTGTATGGGGTGTAGATGATGGAAAAATAATGATTGATGATATCGACATTACTAAACTGCCAGATTATAAAAGAGCTAAATACATCGGTAGAGTCTTCCAAGACCCAATGACTGGAACGGCAGGAACAATGTGGATTGAAGAAAATCTAGCACTTGCTAGAAGAAGAGGCGAAAAAAGAACACTTAAACAAGGTATAAGTGAAAAAGAAAGAGCTGAATATAAGGAAATGTTAAAAGAACTTAATCTAGGCCTTGAAGATCGTCTTACAAGTAAAGTTGGATTATTATCAGGCGGTCAAAGACAAGCCTTAACGCTTCTTATGGCAACTATGCAAAAGCCTAAATTACTTTTGTTAGATGAACATACGGCTGCCCTAGATCCAAAAACAGCTGCCAAAGTTCTTGAACTAACTGATAAACTTGTAAAAGAAAATAATCTTACAACCTTCATGGTTACGCACAACATGAAAGATGCCCTAAAATATGGTAATCGATTAATTATGATGTGTGATGGAAAGATAATCTTTGATGTATCAGGCAAAGAAAAAGAAAAACTTGAAGTAAAAGATCTACTAGACAAATTTAATAACGCAGGTGGCGTTGTATCAGATGCAATGATGTTAGGATAAGCTTAAAAGCGCTTATCCTTTCTTTTTTTGTTTCTTAACTAAATACAATTGTTCATCTGCCTTTTTAACTAACTCTAGCCAATTATTTATACTATCGTCATATTTAGCACAGCCAAAACTTACGCCAAGCTTATAGGCTAAATTATTCTTATTTAAAATACCATTAATGTTATTTATTAAAGAATCACAATTATCATCTTTTAAGGTGTTATGCAAAATAACAAACTCATCTCCACCATATCGGCAGATAAAGTCATCATCGTCGCAGCCTTGTCTTAAAGCATCCGCAATAAGTATTAAAGCCTTATCGCCCTCAACATGGCCATAAGTATCATTTATATGCTTAAAATCATCCGCATCCAAAATAATAAACCAAAAATCATTTTCATCTTTTAAACTCTTGATTCTTAAATTAATCTTTTGATCTAGTCTAGAACGATTATTTAAACCCGTTAAAGCATCATTTAAAACCAATTGCCTTTGTAAAGTTAGATAAATGTTTAAAAGCGAAATAATAACGCCAATAAACATGATTGGCATATCATAGAAAATTAACTGAAAGATACAAGAAATACTTGGTGCAATAAGAAAAGAAGCTGCCGAAAGAGAAGTATTCTTCTCTTGAACAGTAGCCGCTCTTTTAGCCCTAGCAAGCGACAATGCACCAGCTACACCCAAATAGCCATATGCAACAACTACCTGAAAAGCATAACCACCAATCCTACGTATATAAGTCAATGAATCATCTATGACAAACAAAATATTTGTTGAAATATTAGTTGCACATAAAATAATTAAAATCAGTTCTGGAATAAGTGCTAAATAAAGCAATTTCTTATTAGAGAAAACAGTCTTTCTTTGGATGCTTTCAGAAAAGAATAACCATGAAAGACTAGTCATACCTGATAATATAATATTTAAATTATTGCCAATTTCGCCTATCGTATAAGCATAATCACCAAATACTGTATAGCTTATAAAATCATCATTAAAAATCCAAATAAAATCGCTCAATACAAACAACGTACTACAAATAAGTAAAACTAAAAAATGTGTCTTATCAATTTTTGTGAAATTAGATTTAATCGTTTGAAACATCAAACAAAGAAGCAGAATTATATAAATTAAATCTATTTCAATATAAAATTTGGCTAACATAGCGTCCTCTACAATTTTATTTTACAAGCAAAATCGTCATTAAAATTAATGAACTAATAACCTCTAGTCTCGGTTTGGGCCGGTACATTTGAATTAGAATCACCATAGAAACTAAAAGGCATAAATAATAATCCGAAACATCCTCTTAACAAAACAACAAAAATCAAAAAAGTAAGAAATAATTTAAATATTGAAAATCTAGGATTAATCGTGTAATAACTGCGATAATATCTTTGATTATTATTGTTGGTATTAGTATATTGTTGGTTTTGAGCTTGTCTAAAAGCCTCCCTAAAGAATTCCTCAAAATCATCATTATCATAATAACGATATGAACTTTGATATGAACCCTGATAAGGATTTGAATAAGAAGCTTGTTGCCTATATGCATCAGGATTTTTTATTTGATCATAAGCAGCATTAATCTCCTTCATCTTAGCTGCAGCCACTGCATCATTGGGATTTAAATCTGGATGATACTTCTTAGCTAACTTACGATAAGCATTCTTTATTTCTTCTTCACTGGCATCTCTACTAACGCCAAGTACTGTATATGGATCTTGCAAATTAAGCCTTTCTATCAAACTTGTAGCCACATTTTGCACAAGTTACTGTAATTTTACCAACACCACGAGGAACTCGCAAGTGGGCCTTACACTTTGGACATGTATAAAAACGATATTGTTTTGATTGACTAGTTCTTGTCTTAAAATACTTCACCTTTGACTCAAACCATCTATTTTCAACCTGTCTTTTATAAATGTTCTTTGAAAAAACACGGAAATACAAATATATGATAAGTAGCCAACCAATCACACAAAGAACAGCTCTTAAAGTGCCACTTGTAAACATCGTAATAATAAGTACAACAAATATTGGAACAATAAGTGCTCTACTTAAACTGTCATAACCATTTCGGCCATACATAAATTTATATAGCCAACCTTTTAATTTATTTAACATAGTTTTAATATACATCAAATAAAGTGAAATTAAAGTGAATTAGCACAACATTATCAATGCAAAACAAAAGCGATGTTTCCATCGCCCTTGTAATATAACTTTTTATATTAAGATTATAGACTAGCTAAGTACTTAATAGTTCTTACCATTTGAGAAGTGTAAGAATTTTCGTTATCATACCATGCAACTACTTGTACTTGGTAAGTATCATCATCAATCTTAGCAACCATTGTTTGGTTAGCATCGAATAATGAACCGAATCTCATACCGATGATATCGCTAGAAACTAGCTTTTCTTCAGTATAACCGAATGATTCAGTAGCAGCAGCCTTCATAGCAGCATTGATACCTTCAACAGTTACATCTTTACCCTTAACTACAGCATGTAATAAAGTTGTAGAACCAGTAGGAGTAGGAACTCTTTGAGCAGCACCAATTAGCTTACCGTTTAATTCAGGAATTACTAGACCGATAGCCTTAGCAGCACCAGTTGAGTTAGGAACGATATTGCAAGCACCAGCTCTAGCTCTTTGAACATCACCTTTTCTTTGAGGACCATCAAGAATCATTTGGTCGCCAGTGTAAGCATGAACAGTAGTCATGATACCTGAAGAAATAGGAGCATAGTCATTTAATGCTTTAGCCATAGGAGCTAAGCAGTTTGTTGTACAAGAAGCAGCAGAAATTACTGTATCTTCAGAAGTTAATGTTTCATGGTTTACATTGTAAACGATAGTTGGAAGATCATTACCAGCAGGAGCAGAAATAACAACCTTTCTAGCACCGGCCTTGATATGAGCTTCAGCCTTAGCCTTAGAAGTATAGAAACCTGTACATTCTAGAACTACATCAACACCTAATTTACCCCAAGGTAATTCTTCAGCCTTAGGCATAGCATAGATAGTGATTTCCTTACCATCAACAGTAATAGAACCAGGAACCTTTACAGTCTTGCCATCTTCTTCTAAAACTGCTTCCTTATATTCTACTGTGTGCTTGTTTTCACCAAACTTACCACAGAAACCACCTTGAGCAGAATCATACTTTAATAAAGTAGCTAACATCTTAGGAGATGTTAAATCATTGATAGCAACTACTTCATAACCTTCAGCATCAAACATTTGTCTGAAAGCTAAACGACCAATACGGCCAAAACCATTAATTGCAACTTTAACAGCCATTTAAAAATTTCCTCCTTATAAATTGCATTAATATTATACACTAATTCTCAATCGTTTATTAGAGAATTAACAAGTATAGGCAAAATAAAAGGCTACCATTAAGA
>CAVCDR010000047.1:0-12899 GCA_963601025.1 Agathobacter sp.
TTATGAGTAAAAAAAATAAGGGAATTAAAGCGATAGTTGTTGTATTGGTTGTGGTGTTATGTCTTTTAGGAGGCTTTCTAATTTATTCTTTAAAAAATAAGGAAAATACTACAATCATGTATCTGGCTAGTTCTAGTAAGGATACTGTTTTATATGACAGTGATTTAAACAAAACTACTCTAACAAGAGGCAAAGAGGTAAGTTTATCGAATAAGACAAAAGAAGTTGATGGTGAAACTTTATATAAGATTTACTATGACGATAATACTTATTATATTAGCTTAGATAATCTTGTAAGTAATAGAGAAGATTGTGTAAAGGAAAAAGAACTTTGGGCTTATCGTACTTGTAGCGTTTATGAGAATGCGGATGGTGAAGATTTAAATGGCCTTTTATATAAAGGTGATAAGATTGAAATCACAGGTCACTCAGAAGTTTTAGATGATGGTAGCGTAAAAAGATATGGCTATAGTGGAGGCTATGTTAATAGTAAATATCTAACTGATGATGAGTCTTATGCATCTTCACAAGATGATTCAAGTTATGCCACTTATATGCAAAGTAAGACTAGTGATGATTATGGAGCTGGTAGTGCTAGTAGCTTAGATTATTATCCAAATGAAAAGCCAAGTTTTGAAGATAATGTAATGCCTGAAGTATGTAAGACTTTATATATCAATATGGAGGCTATTAAGGATATCGAAGATTATATTGAGCTAGCTAAACAAACTAGTGTTAATACTTTTGTGATTGATATTAGGGATGCCCATATTGTGACTTTTAAGGCGGATACAATGAAGGAATATTCACCTACTTCTTATGATGCAGCCTACTTTAGTAAGGATGAGTTTGAAGCTCAAATGAATAAAGTAAAGGAAGCTGGCATTTATATGGTGGCTAGAATTACGGTATTTAAGGATAAGAACTTTATGATTGATCATCCCGAATATGCCATTATTGATAAAGATGGTAATGAGCCATTCTTATATGGCGGTTCATATTGGCCTAGTGCTTATAAAAGAGAAGTATGGGAATACAATGTTAAGTTAGCTAAGGAAGTTGTGAAATTAGGCTTTAATGAAATACAGTTTGATTATGTTAGATTTCCTGAACAAATCGATTATTACGCTGATGTATTAGATGCCCTGGACTTGCAAAATGAATATGATGAAACTAGAGCGGAAGCTATTCAAAGGTTTTTGATGTATGCGTGCGATGAGCTACATGATGTGCATGCCTATGTTTCAGCTGATGTCTTTGGTGAAACAAGTAATGATTATGTTTGTGCTTATGGCCAATATTGGCCAGCTATATCTAATGTTGTAGATGTAATTTCACCAATGCCTTATCCTGATCATTTCCTTCCTCATTCATATAATATTGAGGAAGTAGTTTGGGAAGTACCGTATAAGCTATTAAGTGCTTGGGGCAAGCAAGCTATACTTAGACAAAACGAGACAACCACGCCTGCTAGAGTTAGAACTTATATTCAAGGCTATGATTCAATATATGAACCATATGTAGCTTATGATAATGAAAAGCTGAAGGAACAAATCGATGGCCTAAAGGATTCGGGAATCTATGATAATGGCTATATTGTTTGGAACTCGGGAAGCTATATTGATAACTACTATCTATTTAAGGATGCCTTAAGTGAATAATTGCCTGTAGAAATACAGGTTTTTTTATTTTAGTGTAGGAATTTCCTTTTATTTTGGTAATAAAGAATAAAAGGAGGAAAAAGACATGAAAGCATTTTTTGAGGAGTATGGATTTGTTATGTTGTCAGCAATTGTTGTTTTATCTTTGATTGTCATTGCTGGCAACTTAAAGACAACAGTCCAATCAGGTGTTACGGATGTAATGAATGGTTTTAAAAATCAAGTTGTTACAAGCGACAATAAACTAGTTATTCCAGGAGAGTAGTAATGGCAATAGAAGTAAAAGAAGAATTGTTTAAGGAACTTTGGCCTTATATTATCGATGATAATGTGACAGATATTAAGTGGAATGGTAGTGGTCTTTGGATTACAGATTTAAATAAGGGAAGGTATTTAAGCGATATAAAACTTGATGAAGAGTATCTAAAGATTTTTACTAATTTAATCGCTAATTCAGTTAATGAGAACTTCAATATGTCGATGCCTTCTTTAAAGGCAGAAACTAAAGAGCTTAGAATACAAGCTATTCATAATAGTGTATCTGGTGATAATTCAATTTGTTTAGCTATTAGGAAGACCCCTTGTGTGGCAAGACTATTAAAGAAGGATTTAATGAAAGAGGGCTACGCGGATGACTTTGTGCTAAAACTTTTGCCTTGTTTAATGAGAGCACGATTATCGGGAATTATTACAGGTGATGTAGGAGCTGGCAAAACTGAACTTGAAAAATATCTATGTAACTTTATTCCGGATAATGATCCAATTGTTACGCTTGAAGATACTTTAGAAATGAAACTTAAGTTACTTTATCCTAATAAAGATATCTATTCTTTAAAGATAAGTGAACAATATCCAAGTTATCAGGCCATTAGGGATGCCTTAAGAATTAATACGAAGTGGCTTATTATTTCAGAGTGTAGAGGCAGAGAAATAAGTAGAGTTATGGAGGGGGCAAGTTCAGGGTGTGTGGCCCTTACTTCAATTCATGCGGAGAATGTTTGGGAGATTCCTGATCGTATTATTAATATGGCTGGTGATAATTTAAGAAGAGGCTTTGAGAATGATATTTATACATTCTTTGATTACGCTATTAAAGTTAAGGCTGATTATTCTAACAAAGGTATTAGAAGAAGGATCGATCAAATATGTTTCTTTGATCGATCTAATCAGTCTAATTCAATTAAGTTAGTTTTAAAAGATGGCAAGCCTATTAAGGATGTGATTATTCCAAAGCGAATTTATACCAAGTTTTATGAAAATGGGGAGAAGGATTTTTTGAAATCGTATGTTAAATATTTAAAGGATGAAGATGAAGAAGTTTTATAAGATATATAGTATTAAGAATTTAAAGACAAGTATAAATAAGTATGGTTTTAATTATTCAACCAAGGATTTTTTAATAGAGAATTTAGTTATTTTAAGTTTAGTCTTTGTGGTAGCTTTTTTGTCAAAACTACAATTAAGTTATATTCTTGTTCTTATTTTAATTGCCTTATTAACGATACCATTTTTAATTCACGCTTGGTTTATTCAAAACTACAATATTAAAAAGTTTAGTATGGTAGCCGATTATTTGACAAACATCATTCCTATCTTCACCCAAAAGACAAAGATACGTTATACCCTTGGTGAACTATATACGATGACTTCAGGCCAAATGAAGGATTCTATTAAGGGCGCCATTGATTATTTAGATAGTACGCTTGATGATAGTAAGGCTAGCGAGAATGCTTTAAGAATAATTGAAAAAGAATTTAATAATTCGCGTATTAAATCTGTGCACAAGCTTCTTATAACGATTGAGGCTCAAAATTCTAAGGATTATAGTGAAGTTTGCGCCAATATGTATGAAGATATCGAAAATTGGATTAAGCGGGTATATGGCTTTCAAAAGAGTCTTAAGAATCGTCGTAAAAAGCTTATTATCTTATGCCTTGTGACATTATTTATGAATAGTATGTTTGTTTTCTTGTATGTATCAAATGAGGCCTTTACAGGTTTTACCGATAATACGATATACCAAGTTTCAACTAGCATCTTTATCGCTAGTATCCTAATTACAATCACTTTAATTCTTACTAAGCTACATGGCGAATGGCTTATCAATGATACAAAATATAGTGATGATCAAAAGCTAGAGAAAGCTTATATTACCTATAAAAAGGGTAAACAAAAGCTAGGTGTAATCGATGCTATATTTGGCATATTAGGACTTTCTTGTACGGTTTACTTATTTATCATTAAACAATACTTATTTATGTTACTTACTTTGTTTATAAGTTTAATGGTTATATTTAATAAAACACGAATCTTTAATAATGCCTATAAGACTTTACATAAGGCTTTTACCATTGAGTTTCCTATTTGGCTTAGAGAAATATCTTTAAATTTAAGTAATTTAACGGTTCTAAATGCAATAGAGTATTCACAAAATATGGCATCTTATCCAATGCGTAAAGAACTTAGGGATTTTATTAATAAGACTAAAAAGGATCCTACTTCTATTAAGCCCTACAATGATTTTTTAGCTGATTTTGACTTAGAGGATGCTAGAAGCAGTATGAAGGTTTTATATTCTATTCAAAATGTTGGTAAGATTGATGTCAAAAATAGAATTTCTAATTTAATCATAAGAAACCAGGAGATGTTAGATAGAGCCGAGAGTATTCGTAATAATGATTCAATTGGCCATGTAGAGGCTATTGGTTATATCCCGGTACTATTATTTTCTGGGCAAATGTTAGTTTCGATGTTTACAATGTTTACTTTCATGATGGATTTGATTTCTCGGAGTATTAATCTATGAGAATTTTGATAAGAAGTTTCTCTTTAATGATTATGGGTATGGTTGTTTCTATTATGTTGATACATTGTTTTGATTTAACCATACGCGTTGATGAATTAGATAGAGTAGCTAGACAAGCTATGAATCAAACCCAAATGGTAATGTTAGAAAACATAGAAGATTATTACTATAAGACAAATAATGCAAGATTTAATGTTACTAGTAGCGAAGATTATATGAGTATGTATTACGATAATTTAAATACTTTAAAGACTAGTAATGGTAATTATATGGTGGATGGTTATTTTGATCCTTTAAAGGGCTTGGCTTATGTGGACATTAATTATTCATATACTAATTTTCTAGGACAAGAGAAGACTTTAAATAAGAAACTATTAAATATTATTGATGTGGTAAAGTATGAAGAAAATAGTTAAATTAGTTTTAATAACGTTATTTATTTTATTTAATCGTAATGTTATATATGGTGAAGATAATTTGCCAGGTTATAGTGATTGGGATTTAAATCAAACAAATGAAGAAGGTGAAATAAGTGCTACCCAATATGGAAGAAAGGTTCCCATTGAGTGGTCAGAGTATTCTTATGATTATCCAAGTTCCAAAGATATGAAAAGTAAGGATGGTGGTGTGAAACATTATGCCTATGATAATCAATATAAGATATGGTGGGATGTAGATGAGAAGGTACTTTTTACTTGGGATTTTGGGTATTCGACTAGGGTTACTTTCTTTTATGCGGACGTTGATACTTACTATAATGTTGGCTACAGTAATTATGAGGCACCGCCTTTAAAGCTATATTGTGATGGTAGGGAAATAGCTTCAGTTGGTAAACATAATCATTTAGAAAATTGGAGTCCTAGTATTAATACAAGTTGTCGTTATCTAGAACTTAAGATGATGTCTAATTATGGTGATAATCGTAATCGTACTAGTATTGTAGGAACTTGGGCAACAACAGGTTCTACAATGTATTCTTATGTAACAAAGTGGAGTGAGGGAAGAGATTGGCGTTTTAATAATAGCTATCAAAGAGTATATGGTGAAAATCCTCAAATCCCTGTAACAAGAACTGTTTATAGCAGGCCAATCGTCTATTCAATAAATTATGATTTGGATGGTGGTGAATTTGTAGGTGAACCTATCTATTCTTATACAGTACTACATGAAGTAAATTTGCCTACGGCTAGTAAACTAGGTTATGAATTTTTAGGCTGGTATGACGATAATGATAAAAAGATTGATTATATTCCAAAGGGCAGTTATGGCAATTTAAATCTACATGCAATGTACAAAAGAAAGCCACCTACTTTATATATTGGTTATACAACCTTTAAGCAAAGTGAAGAAGGCCTAGATATCCCTAAAGTACTTGAGACAGTGAAGGCTAGCGCAATGGATGAGCTAGATAAAGATATAAGCAATAATATTAAGATTTCTTATTTTGAGTATGATGATGGAACGATTGTTGAAAATCCTGAAGTACTTGATATTAGTAAGAAGGGCTATGTCTATATTGAATTTTATGTCGTCAATAGCGGAAACATAAAAGCTAGCATTAAAAGAAAATACTACATCTTAGGAGAGGGCGAGGATATTGATCCCTATAGTGATAATTTAAAGATTTATGCACGTTATATAAGTGAAGAATATTTAAATACTTTAGCTGATGATTCAATTTGGCTTAATGAAGATTATTTAAGTGAATTAAGAAAAATATTTGATATGGAAAGGAATTAGTTATGCGCAAGATGTTTGACGCCTTTGGATTAACTATTGTTTCAGCACTTACTGGGGCAATGATGATAAATATTATAATGGCTGCCTTATTTAATAGTAATAGTGGTATGCAAGATATATTACTTACATGGCTTAAGGGATTATTATGAGACTACTGTTTGATGAATATTGCGATACTATTTTAAGTGTTTTAATTGGAGCTATCATCTTTTCTCTACTATTTTCTTTCTTCTTAACTAATCTATTAAGTATCAATATGAGTATTGTAAGTAAGGATATTAAGGCTCCTGAATTAAGTTCCAGTATCTATCCTTTAGATATTAAAGAATTTAAGGTAGAAGATGTTTTGCTTAATGTAGGCGATGAATTCGATTTAAAAAAGAACGTTACCGCTTTAAATGATAATAACGAAGATATTAGTAACTTTGTGACCATTAAGGAAGATATAGATTTTTCTAAAGTAAACGATAATGAAGTAACCTATTTACTTAGATATAACGGGAAAACCATGGCGATAAAGGGAAGATTAATAATTGTTGATGAAAAGGAGGTAATTGAAAGTAATGAAGAACATGTTTGAGTATATGAATACAATGATTGTCACAATTATTTTAGTGTTTGTCTTTACTAGTATTATTTCAATTGGAACTCAAGTTTTAAATGCTCGCTTAATCTTTTCTGATAGTCTAGAAAAGTTTCAATCATCATACTATACCTATGATTTAAATAGTTCTTTGGAGGATGATAGATATGCTAACTGGTACTTTGAAAAAGAAGAAGAAAATAGTGTTAATACAAGAAAAGATTATCTAATAACTTTAAATTATAAAATTACTTTACCATTATTTAATACTAGCCTTAATGGACAAATGAAAGGTCATGCAAGATGAGAGAGCTAGTTAATGAATATTTTGAAGTGATTGTTGAAACGCTTATTATGTCGAGTTTTATCTTCATATTATTGTCTATAATGGCTGATTTTTTGTCGTTTAGTGTATAATATGAATGGTTAAGAAGGATAGAGTAATTACTTAAAGCTTATAGAGAGTTCTAGGTTGGTGTAATAGAACAGTTTAAGGGTAATGAAAATGGATCCGGAACTTTTGATTTGATATGTAAAATCAAACGTTACTCGCGTTAAGAGATTGAGTAAAAAATAAGGTGGTACCGCGTTTTTCGCCCTTGTGCTGCCTTTTTTATTTTAGGAGGAAGATTTATGGAAAAGAAAACTTATTATGTGACTACGCCAATTTATTATCCAAGTGATAATTTCCATATTGGCCATTGTTATACAACAGTAATTGCGGACGCATTAGCTCGTTATAAAAGATTAAAGGGTTATGATGTTTTCTTTTTAACAGGCTCTGATGAACATGGTCAAAAGATTGAAGAAAGAGCGAAGAAGAAAGGCTGTACACCAAAGGAATTTGTTGATCCGATTATTGACAACGCTAAAGACTTATGGAAGGCCTTAGATATTTCTTATGATAAATTTATTCGTACAACCGATAAGGAACATGTAGAGTGTGTTCAAAAGGTCTTTAAACAATTATATGATCAAGGTGATATCTATAAGGGTTCTTATGAAGGTTGGTATTGTACACCATGTGAATCATTCTGGACAGAGTCGCAACTTAAAGATGGTAAGTGCCCAGATTGTGGTAGAGAAGTTAAGTTAACTAAGGAAGACGCTTATTTCTTGAAATTATCTAAGTATCAAGGCCAACTTGAAGATTATTTAAAAGACCATAAAGATTTGATGCAACCAGTGACTAGATACAATGAAATGTACAATAACTTCTTAAAGCCAGGCTTAAAGGATTTATGTGTTTCTAGATCTAGCGTTAAATGGGGTATTCCTGTTACTTTTGACCCTGAACAAACAGTTTATGTTTGGGTTGATGCCTTAACTAATTATATTAGCGCTTTAGGATATAAGAGTAATGATGAAACCTTATTTGAAAAGTACTGGCCTGCCGATTTACATCTAGTAGGTAAAGAAATCTTTAGATTTCATACAATCATCTGGCCTATCATGCTGATAGCTTTGGGACTTCCTTTGCCAAAGAAAGTCTATGGCCATGGTTGGTTAACCATGGGTGGTGATAAGATTAGTAAATCTTTAGGTAATTATAAAGATCCACGTCTTTTCATTAATGATTATGGTGTCGACACTATTCGTTATTTCTTATTAAGTGAAGTGCCATTTGGTTCTGATGGTAATTTCTCTGAAGTATTAATGGTTGAAAGAAGAAATAGCGATTTATGTAATGTTTTAGGTAATCTAGTAAATCGTACTATTTCAATGACTAATAAATACTTTGGTGGCAGTGTAAGTAAAATTGTTAATCCAACCGAATTAGATAATGAAGTTATTAATTATCTAAATGATATGGATAAAGAAGTTGATTTAAAGATTGATGCCTTAAATGTACCTGGTGCCTTAAGTGATATCTTTAATCGCTTAAATAGATTAAATAAATATATTGATGAAACAGAGCCTTGGAAACTTGGCAAGTTAGATGATAAGAGTCGTTTAAATGATGTCTTATATGTAATCTTAGAGGGCATTAGGCTTTGTGCAATCGAACTTGAGGCCTTTATACCAGAGACTTCTAAGAGAATATATGAACAATTAAATGTATCTAATGCTTCTTTTGAAAACAATGTGGTAGGAGTTTTTGATGCTTATAAGGTAACTGATAAGCCTGAAATCTTATTTAGTAGAATTGATGAAAAAGAATTAAAGGATAGACTTGAGGCTGAGGCTAAGAAAAATGAAGTAGAACATCTTCCTGAAATTACAATTGATGATTTTGCTAAGGTGGAAATGACAGTTGGTGAAGTAATTGAAAGTAAGAAACATGAGTCAGCTGATAAACTTCTTGTTTCAAAGGTTGATATTGGGAATGGTGAAGTTAGACAAATTGTATCAGGTATCGCTAGTATGATTAAGCCTGAGAATTTTGTAGGTAAGAAGGTTATTGTTGTGACAAACCTAAAGCCTTGTAAGATTAGGGGTGTAGAGTCACAAGGCATGATTGTTTGCGCTAGCAAGGATGATAAGATTGAAATTATTAGTTCTACTTTACCTAATGGCAGTAAATTATCATGAGAAAAGTTTTTGCGATTATTGTCTGCAAGATAATTAGAGTGATTGGCAAACTTTTTGGCAAGGGCTCTAGTATGCCTGGTCAAATAGCTTTAAAGATTGATCCTAATATCTTAAGTAAGGTTAAGCTTCCTAAATATGTTATCGCCGTAACAGGTTCTAATGGTAAGACTAGTACCGTAGAAATGATTAAGGAAGTCTTAGAAAATAGTGGTTTAAGTGTTGCTTATAACGGTGAAGGCTCAAATCAAATAGAGGGTGTTACAACCTTTATTCTTAGCAATTCAACATTAGGTGGTAAAGTAAAAACTGATGTTGTCTTACTTGAGTCTGATGAAAGATATGCTCGCCATACTTTTAAGCATTTTATTCCTACTCATTATGTCATTACTAACTTATATCGTGACCAAATGACTAGAAATGGTCATCCTGAGTGGATGTTTAATATCATTAAGGATTCTATTCATGAGGGTAGTAAACTTATCTTAAACGCTGATGATCCACTTGTTAATGCGTTTGGAAATGATAAGGATGTTTATTTTGGAATCGATTGTTTTAATGATAGTACTAGTACAAATACAAGTGTCTATGATGATGGTGTATATTGCCCAAAATGTAAGTCTAAAATGATTTATAATTATCATCATTTTGGCCATGTGGGTGATTACTATTGTAGTAAATGTGATTATAAAAGGCATAATCCAAAATATCGTATCAGTGATGTTAATTTAAAAGAAGGTTATCTTGTTTTAGATGATGAATATAAGATAAACCTAGCATTAAAGAGCATCTATAATGCCTATAATATCTTGGCTACTTATGCGATTAGTAAAGAACTTGGCATTAATGGAAAGATTATTTCTAATACTTTAAATAACTATATCTTAAAAAATGGACGTGTCGTTAACTTTAAGGTTGGTGATAAGCTTGGTACGCTTCTTACTTCTAAACATGAAAATTCTATTTCTTATGATCAATCATTAAGAGTTGCGACAAATGGCGAAGATGTTACAGCTTTTGTGATGGTTGATGCGATAAGTAGAAAATATTTTACTAGTGAGACATCATGGCTATGGGATATTGACTTTGAACTTCTTAATGCCCCTAGTATAAAGAAGATTGTTATTACAGGAAGATACGCAAGTGATATTGCGGAAAGATTTACTTACGCTAATATTGATTTTAATAAAGTTTATATTGAAAAGGATATTGAGTCAGCTATTAATTATCTAAAGGATAATGCGTTTGGCCATATCTATGCGATTACTTGTTTCTCTGATCAACATAAGTTATTAAATAGAGTCGAGGTACTAAAATGAAAATATTGCATCTATATTATGATTTAATGAATCTTTATGGTGAGTATGGTAATGTTGTAGTACTTAAAAGACATCTAGAAGATCAAGGATTAAATGTAACACTTGATAAAAAGAGTATTGGTGATGACATTGATTTTAATGAGTATGACTTTGTATATTGTGGAAATGGTACGGAAAGAAATCAAGATATTGCCTTAAACGATTTAAAGATGCGTAAGAATTCTTTTAAGGAAGCCATCAATAAAGGAACCGTTATATTCTTTACTGGTAACAGTATGGAGCTTCTTGGTAAGTCTATTGATGATAAGGAAGCTTTAGATATTGTCTTTATTAAAACTAAAAGAACAGATAAGCGCTATACAGGTGATGTGATTGTTAAAAACGAGAATCATGAGGTGGTAGGCTTTATTAATAAGTGTTCAATCATTGAAGAAAATAAGGATATAAAATGGTTTGATTATATCTTTAAGGATTCTAATTTACCAAATGATGAATATGAAGGCTATAAAGTAAATGATGTTTATGGTACCCATATCATTGGACCAATCTTAGTTAAAAATCCTAGTCTAATGAAAGAAATAGTAATTAAACTAGCTACTAAGGAAAATCCTAATTTTTCTTACAAAGATATAGCTTATCCTTATGAAGAAGATAGCTATAATGTAACATTAAATGCTTTAAAGGAGAGAATCAAATAGATTCTCTTTTTTTTGGCTATAAACAAGTCGTTTTATTCATATAACAAGTCATTTCTGTAATGTCTATTGAGTTTTAGAATAATAGAGAATAAGATAAAGAAGAAAGGGGCAACCTATGAAAAAAATAATACTAACTTTCTTATCGCTTATTATGTGTCTATCTTTTTCCCTTGGTGTTAAAGCCGATGAAGGAGATAGTGATTTTGGAACTATAAATAATCCTTACGGATATATAAAGGCATCGAATTGTAGTTTTTAAGAGAGTTGTGTTAATGAAGTACAATATGTCAAAATGACGGGCAATCAATCATTTTGAGGAAATAATTTAAGTATATTTTCATCTTTAGTTGATATAGATTTGAATAATTTTATCTTATCCGGAGGTGGTTTGACTACTAATCCTAGCGGAAACAAAGTGATGCTTAATATCAAGGATTCTACAGCCTCTACAGAATATATCGATGATGAAATACACTATACAGCTGGAATTATCGATATGGGTCAAGTGGGTATTCAGGATGATTCTACATCAAATTACGATGCAAAAATGACATTAAACAGCGGAATTGTTAAGTCTAAAATTTTTATTTTTGATTACAAACAAAATAAAACGGTGAGTATAGAAATAAATGGTGGTTTAGTTTATTCAAAAGATGAAACTCCTTTAAAAAATCAGTCTAATCAAGTGGGCGAAGTTACTATAAATGGCGGAATTATTGCCCCAAATAATACAACTAGTCTTATAACAAGCAGTGGCACAATGCCTAAAATAACTATTAATGGCGGCATCTTTACAGCTAATCCTAGTGAATATATGGCCGATACTAGTAAGATAATGTCTTATAAGATGACAATTGTAAAGCCTAATACAAGTGGAACGGATGGCGATAATAATAGCTTTTCAACATCGGTAAATTATATTGTTATCCCAAATAATAGTGATAAAGAGGTATATGTATACAATAACGGTATAGCTATACAAGGTAAGAATGTTTTAAAGGTTATTAACGCTGATGAGATATTTGCCGATAATAAAAAGCTGTCTGATATATTTGATGAAGAGTATAAAGCCAAATTATTGAATAGTTTTAATGATAGACAAGCAATAGACATAATTCCAATGTATGCAGAATTTGAAAACAATGACGTTGATGCAACATCGGTTAATGATTTAGATGATACATATTCATTAAGTCTTTATTTGAATAAGGACACATTAGATAAAATTAAAGATAATAATTATGCTTTATATCAGATAGATGATGATGTAAACAAGATTGTTGATAATGCAGAGATAAAACAAAATCATATTGATTTTAGTACTAATAAATTAGGTATGTATGCATTAGTAGTATATGAGAAAAATATTCCTGCTCCTAGTCCTGAACCAACATCTACACCTACTACAGAAGAAAATAATGATAAAGATAATTCTAGTACTAAGGTAGTGACATGTGCTGAGGTGATGGGTTCTAAGGATTGGATATGGTCAGAGTCTAAGAAAGCTTGTGTATATAAAGTAACTAATACAAATAGTAAATAAAAACGGCATTGCCGTTTTTT
>CAVCDR010000048.1:0-23127 GCA_963601025.1 Agathobacter sp.
TGCAATGAGAGGGTCGAAGAGAACAAAATATTGTTTTCTTCACTCTACTCTATTCCTTATTTGCGTATGACCGGTCATTTTGACCGCTGTGTCTTTTAAATTTTGACCTTATATCCGATCGATTTTGACCGATATTTATTGAGCTGCTAAGTTCCAATTGTTTAAATGCATGCATATCTGGAATAAATGCTATTGCACATTTTAAATTTAATATTTTCAATTCTTCATCCTTAGTTTATCTAAATACATACAAATCAAGTTAAAAGACGCTGAGACGGTATGATGTAAAAAGGTCGAAGCGTCTTTTGCGCTTATTAATGTATCAACCACAAATCAATCTTTTACTTACATTATTAGAAACTAACCGGTCAAGATTTATCGTATACATGGTCAAAATATATCGTAGGCTCGGTCAATTTTTGTTGGACACACTGGTCAAAATATGTCGTTATAAGCACCTTATTAGTATTTTCGTGAAAATTTGGCATTTTTTTGTTGGTATTTTCGTGAGGAATTAGCACTTTTCTATTGGTAAACTCGTGTATAACGATTAAAATAGCCCATTAATAAGGAGATTTTGCATATCTACTATTTCTTCTAAAAAAACGATTGATTTTAGAATTAATTTTTCTATGAATAATTAATTCATGTTGTTTAGTGTTATTTTATACAAAATATTCGTGTAGTTTAGTGTTAATTTATATAATTTTTTTACATTATTTTACACGAATATTTGTTATAATTTAATTAAAGGCAAACGTATGTATAGAAAGATTAGTGAATATTTAAAAGATTGGAAAGATAGTAAATATCGTAAGCCACTCATCCTACAAGGTGCAAGACAAGTTGGAAAAACTTATGCTTCTTTAGAATTTGGACGCAACAACTATGAAAACGTTGCTTACTTTAATTTTGAAACGAATCCAAGTTTAATTGAAACATTTAAGGAAGATATTAGTCCTGATTACCTAATACCTATTCTTTCTCATATAGCTAAACAAACTATCATCAAGGAAAGGACTTTAATTATATTTGATGAAATTCAACTATGTGAAAGAGCCTTGACCTCTTTAAAGTACTTTTGTGAAAACGCTCCTGAATATCATATTATAGCAGCCGGAAGTTTACTTGGCGTAGCCGTAAATAGATCCAAATTTTCTTTTCCTGTTGGTAAAGTAGATATTAAAGATATGTATCCCATGGATTTAGAAGAATTCATGTTAGCTAAAGACGAAATAGATTTAGTAAAACAAATCAGATATTGTTTTGATAACAAACAAGCTATGCCATACGCGTTACACGAAAAAGCACTAAATTTATACAAGCAATATTTAATAGTAGGTGGCATGCCAGAATGTGTAATGCATTTTATTGAAACTAATGATTATAATTTGGTTCGTCATACCCAAGTCACTATTCTAGAAAGTTATCTTAACGATATGAGCAAGTACAATAATTTGAATGAGATCAAAAAAACTAGACTAACATACGATAATATAACCGTTCAATTATCTAAAGCCAATACACGCTTCCAATATAAATTAATAAAAAAAGGAGCGCGTGCTTCAGAATTTGAAAACGCCATTGAATGGCTGTGTCTATCTGGTATAGTATCTAAAGCATATAAACTTGATCAAATTAAAAAACCATTAGAAAATTATCGCGATATTGATGCCTTTAAAATCTATATATCAGATTTAGGACTATTATGTGCAAAAAAGGACTTAAGTGCAAACGACATTCTTTATATGGGTGATGAATTAAATGATTTTAAAGGTGGCATGGTAGAAAATTATGTTAATATTCAACTTATAATAAACAACTACAACACCTATTATTGGGAATCAAGTAGAGGTGCTGAAATTGATTTTATAATTAAACGTGAAGATAATCTAATACCAATTGAAGTAAAATCAGCCGATAATACAATGGCCAAAAGTCTAAAGGTTTATATGGAAACATATAAACCAGCATACGCTATTAAGCTTTCAACTAAAAATTTTGGCTTTACCGATAATATCAAAAATATTCCGTTATATGCTGCATTTTGCATATAAAAATAATAAATAGGTGCATTAAAACCGAAAATGTTATAAACGAGCGTTTTGATGCGCCTTTAAAATAAAAAAGATTAAGATTTACTCTTAACCTTTAATCTATTTATTGCCCTAGCAAGATTAGCTTTAGCACTCTTATATTCAACCATACTCCTTTGTTGAAGCAGTTCTTCCTTAGCTTGAGCCAAAGCCTTCTTAGCTCTATTTTCATCAATCTCCTCAGGTCTTTCACAAGAATCCACAAGAATTAGAACTTCATTATTTTCAATCTTAACAAGTCCTGATGAAACAGCCGCATTCTTAAATTCTTCACCAGGAATCTTGTACTTTAAGACACCTGGCTCAATAGCCCCAATCATATTTCTATGGTTAGCCATAATACCATATTGGCCACTAATAGTAGGCACAATCAAAGACTCCAATGGTCCTTCATAGAACTTTTTATCAGCCGCCAAAATATGTGTTTGAAAAGTATTACTCATCTTAAGCCTTATTCTTTACATCTTCAATAGTGCCAACATTATAGAAAGCACTCTCAGGATATTCATCCATCTCGCCATCAACAATCGCTCTAAAGCCTTCAATAGTATCCTTTAAAGGAACATAAACACCCTTTAAACCAGTGAATTTTTCTCCAACAAAGAAAGGCTGAGACAAGAAGCGGGTAATCTTTCTAGCTCTACTAACTGTCTTTTTATCTTCATCAGAAAGTTCATCCATACCAAGAATGGCGATAATATCTTGAAGCTCATTATACTTTTCAAGAATCTCTTGAACACTTCTTGCGACTCTATAATGTAAGTCACCAACAATATCAGCCTCTAAAATTCTACTGCTTGAATTAAGTGGATCAACAGCTGGATAAATACCTTGTTCAGCAATCTTTCTACTTAAAACAGTAGTCGCATCAAGGTGCGTGAAGGTTGTAGCTGGAGCAGGGTCACTTAAATCATCAGCAGGCACATATACCGCTTGAACCGAAGTAACAGAACCCTTATTGGTAGAAGCGATACGCTCTTGAAGTTGACCCATTTCATTAGCCAAAGTAGGTTGATAACCAACAGCACTAGGCATGTGGCCAAGCAATGTACTTACTTCACTACCAGCTTGCACAAATCTAAAGATATTATCAATGAAAAGTAAGACATCCTTATTTTCTTCATCTCTAAAATATTCAGCCATTGTTAGACCACTTAATGGAACTCTCATTCTGACACCAGGTGCCTCATTCATTTGGCCAAAGACCAAAGCAGTATTATTGATGACACCACTTTCTTTCATCTCACGATATAAGTCATTACCCTCTCTACTACGTTCACCAACACCAGCGAAAATAGAATAGCCATCTTGTTTAGTAGCGATATTATGCATAAGCTCTTGAATCAAAACGGTCTTACCAACACCAGCACCACCAAACAAACCAATCTTGCCACCCTTTGGATAAGGTTCTAGTAAGTCAATGACCTTAATACCTGTCTCTAATATTTCACCAATAGGCTTTTGTTCAGAAAACTTTGGAGGATCTCTAAAAATACTCCATCTTTTCTCATTTTCATCAACATCATCTTTATCATCAATTGGCTGGCCTAAACAGTTAAGCATTCTACCAAGAGTACACTTACCAACAGGAACACTAATTGTATCCTCTAAATCAATTACCTCTTGTCCTCTATATAAGCCATCGCTCTTACCAAGCATGATACATCTAACAACATTATCGCCAACATGTTCTGAGACTTCCATGATTAAGTCCTTGCCATCAACAGTAACCTTCAAGGCATTTTTTATTTTAGGCAACTTTTCAAAATAAGCATCAACAACACTACCTGATACTTCTTCTATTCTTCCGATATTCACTTGCTAGCCTCCTTTTTATGTTTCTTTCTTAAAGCCAAAGCACCAGCTGAAACCTCATTTATTTCTTGGGTAATTTCAGCCTGCCTTAACGTATTATATTGAACCGATAAATTATTAAGTAATTTTTCAGCATTGTCATTAGCACTATTCATGGCGTTCATTCTCGCATTCTGTTCGCTACAAAAGCTATCGACAAGAGCACTATAAATAAAACCGCTAATATAACTAAACATGATACTATTTAATACTTCCACTTCGCTTGGAAAAAAGCCAAAGGGAATATTAACCTCTTTTTCCTCATGGAAGGTTTGAAATTCCTTACGATGGAAAGGAAGAAGTCTAGTAGAATTTGCCTTACTTGTAAAAGCGTTAACTAAGTCGGTATAAACAACAAATATCTTACTTAATCGTTTATTATTAAATTCATTAAATAAGATAGAAGTAATCTCCCTAGCTCTTTCCATGGTGGGATTATAAGCTGTATAAAGAAAACTCTTTTCAATTGGAATATGATGTGACTCATAATAGTGTCTACCATATTCGCCTACTACATAAAGCTTATAATCGCTATGACTACTATATATCTTCTCCGCTTCCTTAATAACGTTTTGATTATAAGCACCAGCTAAACCCTTATCAGCCGTAATAACCAAAATACCATAAGTGCCCTTATCCTTAGGCTCCCCATCTACAGGATAAAAGTAAGGACTATCGATATTACTACTAGTTCTAAAGATACGTTTAATCTCTGTTTTAACTGCCTCAAAATATGGACGCGTCTCATTAAGCTCTCTTTTAGCCTTGGTCAGCTTAGTCGAAGCAATAAGATACATAGCATTAGTAATCTTCTTAGTATCCTTAACACTATTTATACGATCTTTAATTTCCTTAGTACTTGCCATTTAAAAACTCACGTGCCGAAGAAACAATCTCTTCTTTTAATTTATCATCAAGAACAGCTACCTCATTAATTTGACTACAAATAGCCTTCTTTTCACTATTAAAATAATTTAATAAATCATTCTTCTTATTCTTAATAGCCTTAACATCAAAATCATCAAAAATATGATTTAAAGCACAAACAAGAATAATAACTTCATCATGTTCGCTATAAGGGTGGTATTGTTCCTGTTTCAATAGTTCCATTAGACATTGACCATAATGAAGCTTCTTTTTAGTATCATCATCTAGATCACTACTAAATTGCATGAAAACTTCCATTTCACGATATTGTGCTAAATCAAGACGAATAGAACCAGTAGCCTTCTTCATAGCCTTGCTTTGAGCATCACCACCAACTCTACTTACACTAAGACCAATATTAATGGCTGGTCTTTGGCCCAAGAAGAATAGATTACTCTCTAAAAACAATTGACCATCAGTAATTGAAATAATATTAGTTGGAATATAAGCACTAACATCACCAGCTTGAGTTTCAACAATTGGTAAAGCTGACATACTACCACCATCAAGTAAATTAGCGCTTCTTTCAAGCAGTCTTGAATGAAGATAGAAAACATCACCTGGATAAGCTTCTCTGCCTGGACTTCTTTCCATCAACAACGAAAGCGCACGATAAGCAATCGCATGCTTACTTAAATCATCATAAACAACAAGTACATCCTTGCCCTCATGCATAAAATATTCACCAAGTGAAGTAGCTGCATAAGGTGCAATATATTGCATAGGCGCACTATCACTAGCACTAGCACTTAAAACAATGCTGTAGCTTAAAGCATCGTGTTTCTTAAGTTTTTCCACAACACCCGCAACACTACTTGCTTTTTGACCAATTGCACAATAGATACAAATTACATCCTTGCCCTTTTGATTTAAGATAGTATCAATCGCAATAGCACTCTTACCAGTTTGTCTATCACCAATGATTAATTCTCTTTGGCCCTTGCCAATAGGAAACATCGAATCAATGGCTAAAATACCTGTTTTTAAAGGTCTATTAACCGGGCATCTTTCCATAATGGCAGGTGCATCAACCTCTAAAGGACGATATCCCTTAGCCTTAATTGGCTCATCTTTATCAATTGGATTGCCTAAAGCATCAATAACTCTTCCTAAGAACCCATTGCCAACTGGTACACCAGCTGTCTTAAGTGTTCTTTTTACTACACTGCCTTGAATAATTTCACGGTCATCACCAAATAGAATACAAGTAACATAATCTTTCTTTAAATCAAGAACCATGCCACGAATATTGTCGCTAAACAATAATATTTCGCCATATTTAACATTATTAAGGCCTGATACTCTAGCAATGCCACCACCTACAGAAAGTACCCTACCAACTTCCTTAGCAACAACACTAGGTGTCCAATTATCTAAAGAATCTTTAAGTAAAGGAATAATATCGCCATCTTCACTTTTGATTTTGTTCCATTGTTCCTTCAATTGTTCAAACTTGTTTTTAGGATCCCAATAATAAGCTTGATCACCAACAACTAGTTTAAAACCGTTTTTAATATCAGCTTGTTTGAAAATAAAATCAACATCGCCATATTTTTCTTTTAAAAATTCTTCAAATTTAGCTAAAGTAGGATCATTTGGCCTTTTACTACCATATAAAACAGCCTTCATAGATTAGTCCTTCTTTTTAAGTGCCTTCAAGAAGTCATCATAAGACTCTTCAACACTCTTATCAACAAGCTTACTTGTAGCCTTAATAGCTAATTCAGTAATATCCTTATTAGCATTATTGATGATTTCATCATGTTTCTTCTTAGCCGAAACTTTCGCATCCTCAATAATCTTATCAGCATCCTTTTTAGCCTTATCCAAAGTCTCTTGACTTTCTTTAGCGGCTTCCTTTAAAGCAGCTTGCTTATTTTCTTCAATTTCTTTATCCGCATTAGCTAGCTTATTCTTATATTCATCATAAAGCTTATTAGCATCTTCATTTTTACTATTAGCCTTATCATCGATATCCTTATAATATTTTTCTCTTTTATCCATAAAGCCCTTAACCGGCTTATATAAAAGGAAATATAAGCCAAAGGCCAATATTACAAAATTCAAAAAATGCAAAAGGATTTGTTGAAAATCAATATTTAAAGGTAAACTCATAAAGCTCCTATAGTACAAAGATAATCAAAATCGCAACAATCAATGCATAAATAACAACAGTTTCAATAAATACTAGACCAAGCATCATAGCCGTTCTAATTTGACCACCAGCCTCAGGTTGTCTTGAAATACTCTCACTTGTCTTAGCGATTGCAATACCCATTGCCACAGCTGCACATGCTGAAGAAATACCAACAACAAAGGCAGCAGACTTGGCCTTATCGCCAGTTTCACTAGCCACAACACTACTTGTGCCACTTTCTTCCGCAAAAGCAGGGCTAGCTACCATAACCATAGAAAGCACTAACGCTAAAACAACTAAAATTTTCTTTATCTTTTTCATAATATCTCCTTAATTTTTAATTTTCTTTCTTTTTTTCACAAGCTTCACCATAGAATAAAGCCACTAACATTGTCAAAACATAAGTTTGAATCAAAGCATGTAACAATGTAAACAACACTGCTACAACTACCGGTAAAACAAAACTTAATGACAAAGAGTAATACACTAGTTCATTAACTAATAGTCCACTTAATAGAGCACCAAATAAACGGAAACTCATAGAAATAGGAAGTGAGAAATCTTTTAAAGTGCTACCTACGCCCTTTAAACCATTATGAATTCCCCCGCCAATTAAAATAACCAAATAGCTTGTTACACCAAGCGCAATAGCTGCATTAATATCAGCTAATGGAGCTGGAAGTGTGATTGAACCTCCATTTGTATTAATTGCTTGAATGCCAAACAATTCAAATAATGTACTCAAGAATACATACGATCCCGCCGCAAATAGATAAAAATTTAAAAAGCCATGCGCATCAGGACTATTGCTGGTGCCTAGGTCCCTAAAATATTTCACCCATTCTTCAAGAAGCAACTGAAACTTGCCAGGTACCATCTTAAATTTTGGAATAACAAGTAATCTAACAATTAGCGCAAATACAAGGATGATTGCTGTAATCGTAAAAGCTGAAATAACAGCTGGATTTACTGCCTTGCCTAAGAAATTAACTTTCCCAATTTCATGTAAAACCGCATCCCTCATTGTCTCTTGTATAGTCTCACTTTTAGTAACTAAACCATTAGTTAGAATGATCCCAATACTTGTCATCACAAGCAAAGCAATGAATATAATTATTGTCTTAATCTTCTTATTCTTATTCATCTAAAATAATCCATTTACCTCCCTTGAACAAATTATTATTTTATGCCTAGTTTTAAAAAAATCAAGCTTTTTCTTTATATTAAAAGAAGGCCCATTTAAGGCCAAAAGATGTAAGCACATACATTAATTATTATGATATAAGAAACACTCTTTAAAGTGCGAATTTATAAGCCCAATAGCTTGCAAATAAGAGTAGATAATTGTTGAACCAACAAACTTCATACCCCTTTTAATTAGATCATTTGAAATATCATCTGATAGCTCATTAGTAGTCTTATCGCATTCATAAATAATCTTATTATTACTAAAAGATAGTAAGTAATTATAAAAACTGCCAAACTCCTTTTCGATATCCCTAAAAATAATTGAATTATTAATACTTGCCCTAATCTTTAATCTATTACGAATAATGCCCTTATTATTCATTAATTCATTAATCTTATCTTCATCATATTTAATAACCTTATCGATATCAAAGTTATCATACGCAAGCCTAAAAGCTTCTCTTTTATTTAATACGCACTCCCAAGACAATCCTGCTTGAAAAGACTCAAGTATAAGCATCTCATATAAATAATGTTCATCACTATTTAAAACACCCCATTCGAAATCATGATACTTAACATACAAAGGATTATTTAAATTACACCACTTACACCTTTCCATATCCTTCAATCCTCAATAGTTCAATCTTATTGTTTATACCGCCACCATAGCCAACCATCTTGCCATCACTACCAATTACCCTATGACAAGGAACGATAATACAAATTGGATTAGAACCAATCGCATTACCTATTGCTTGTGCTGACATCTTTTTAATTCCTCTATTTTTCGCAATCATTTTTGCTATATCACCATAACTCATGGTTTCTCCATACTTAATCTTACAAAGAATATCGATTACTTCTTTTTGAAAAGAGCTTTTGTAATCAATTTTATATTCAACATCAAATTCAGGATTAATACCTGAAAAATACATATCGAGCCATCTTCTAGTTTTGCTAAAGATAGGTAAATCTTTAACCATTGCATCATCATCTTCATCATTAAAAGTAAGTTTGGTTAAATATTCGCCATCTGAATACATAAACAAATTATCTAATTTTCCATTTGTTTTATAAACATATTTATACATAACCTAATAATACTTAATTAATGCAAAAAACTAAATAATTTGTGCAACTATTCGTTAATAAATAAGTAATTTTGTAGATTATAATTGTTTTAAAGAAAGAGATTTTTCTCTTATTTAAGGTTAGAAGGAGAAAGCACGTGAAAATTAGGGATTTTTTAGTTGAAAGAATTAAGAAAAGAAGAACTCAAATAAAAGATAAATTAAACAAGGGAAAAATAGACAAAAACAAGGACGATAAAAAGTAATATCGTTAATCAATTTGATTAATTATAGGCATATGCCTATTTTTATTTTGTCACAAAAAATATATGCACGAAAGATAATAAATTAGTTTTTGATCATAGTTGCCATGTATTGTATTCTAAACAGTGTAAAAAAAGTCTTAAATAAGATACGTTTACATTATCCAAATAACATGAATGAAAAGTACGAAGAATTTCAAAATCAATATATAGCTTTCCTAAAAGATTATCGTACTGATTTTGATGGTAAAAGAATTTCCATAATGGCAAAGCAGGGACCTATGCTGCGATAGCGCTTTTTGTTTACTATGTTGTTTGTAAAGATAAAACATGTATCAAAGAAGTAGAAGAAATGGTGAATAGTTTGGCTGCGCCTAGCTTTAAACTATTAAGAAAATTAGGTGTTAATATTAATAAACCTATTTTAAAGAAACTACTATATAAACCATTTTTAACGGCTCAACATCGTTGCCAAAAACGGAATGATTACGAAATGATGGTTGATCCATTTACACAAGATAAAACAATCACTTATTGTTTTAAGAAATGTCCTATAACCGACTTTGCAAAACAATTTCATCTAGAAGGGCTTATGCCAGCAATGTGTAATGACGACTGCCTAGCTTTAGCTATGATTCACGCCAAACTAATTAGAGCAAAGAACTATTCAACTGGTGATATATGTGACTTTACTATCCTTGAAGAAAAAAATCTAGATTATATAAATCAACATCCTGAATATGTAGATGATAATGGATTTATTAGAAATAAATGATTTAAATCTTATAACGCATTAATTTCTTTTTCTAACTTTTCTATCCCATCCATGACATCTTCAAAAGTTGGTACGTTCCCATAAAGCATATCTCTCATAGCCTTATAATCGGCCTTTAAAGCAGGATAACGATATTTTAATGGAAGCAATTTTAAAGTTCCGGGTCTAGCTTCTTGATATTTTGCCCAAGTTCTTGGATAAAATTTCATTTTGAAATCAGCAACCTTTTTCAATAGTTCAATCTGTTTATAAGCCACGCTCTTTACAGAAGATAAAGACATACAATATAAATCGTAATAATGTCTAGAATAACGTTGAGGCATTTTTGAATTTTCTGGCCTATTAGCCTCGTGATGTAAAATCGTGGCCTTTTCCCAAAAGGTTCTCTCAGGAGTAACGGTTAAAACTGTTGTGTCTTTTTGTGCAAACAATCTAGGATAATGGGTTGCTACATAAGGTTCGATTTTAGCTGTCTTTGTTGGAGTCCACGCAGCTAACGCTCCCACCTCCAAGCGTATCACTTGTAATGTAGAAGAACTCGTAAATAAACATGGGTATGCAAAATTAATTGTCTGCGCATTCTTGGTATCAACATAGATACTTACATCATTATCAAGTTCTTTTGATATACCATTTTTAATATATGGGCAAAATATATTTAATAAAAAATCCTCAGCTCTTATATTAGCCATTTTATTAAAGATATCTTGTTTTCGATTTGAACGTTCTCCCCATGGTTCGTCTTTACCATAACCTAATACACGCCAATCCAAAATTAAATCAATGTCTTCCGAAAATCGGCTTATAAGATTATATGCTTTCGAAAGGCTAGTTCCTCCCTTAAAAGCAATCCTATCTTTCCACAATGAACGATGAAAAAGATAATCTAACGTATAACACACCCAAAAGTCCTTTTCAATAATCGCGTCATTAAGCCCCATTTTATCGGCAGTATTTCTAAATAAATCTCTACGTTCACTTTCTAATAATTTTGTCACATTTTTCATCAATACTTTCTCCACATATTTTCTTTATTGCATCATAAATCCAATCCGTTGAATCTGCCGTCTCCATTAGGCAGGTGTTCTTTTCTTCAATAGATAGTTTTTCAGAAAGTATCTCTATTATCTTTGGCGTAACATTTGATTTTCCAATTGTTTTTAACGCATGGATTACCAAATTAGTCATATATGAATTTCCTGTAATTTCACGATTAGCCCTATGTTTGAATTCTAACAGTGTTGAATCCAACTCATATGTTTTATAAGGGCCATCACTTACATACGACCATAGAGAAGGCACTTGTGTAGAAATTCCTAATAAATTAAGCGCAGTATTTCCACACGGTGAAATACTCCAACGGTAATTGCGCGCTAATGCTATCGCGATTTGGTTAGGATCAGTTGCAACACACTCCTCTAACAATGCACTATACTTCGGTTTTTCGTATACACCCCTAATAACCCTACGAATATCACCATTTTGGCAAAGACGTTTTAATCCTTGGCGAATACTTGTATTGTCAGCAATATCTGCAAAATCCGAAGAAACAAAGACCGTCCCCTCTTCCGCAAGCAAAATGCGTTCTCTTAATTTTTGCATGTATCCATCACTCATAACATTCTCCTGATTTTAATTTGTCACAAATAGTATATCTTTTTTGTGACAATGCATCAACTTAAAGAAATTTCAATAGAACCAAACACGCAAAGATAATTCGATACTTTACATATTCATTATTACTTTTAAAAATGAAAAATCCTTATCTCAAAAAATAATTTATGTTAAAATCTTCTTCGAATTTAAGAAGGTATTAATTGGTAACGTCATCCTCAAGATAGCGAACAACACTCTAAATTCGTTAATAGAAAGAGGATTTTTTTAATGCCAAAAACAAAATTTGAAGATGTCATTTTTACAATTATCATGGCCACTATTATGGTCTATGGAATGGTGCTTTACAATGTAGCACTAAATACCGGCGGAGTAACTGGCACAACATTTATAGCCGCACTACATGAACTACCTATAATGGTGCCTATTGCCTTTATATTAGAATTCTTTATTGTTGGAAAACTAGCTAGAAAATTAGCCTTTACTGTAATGAAACCAACAGATAGGCCACAATTTATAACTTATGCAATATCTATTTGTATTTGTTGCATCATGTGTCCAACTATGAGCTTAATCGCAACTTTATTATTTAAAGCCCCATCACTAGGTACATGGGTTCAAACATTTGCGATGAACTTTCCAATGGCAATATGTTACCAAATGTTTTATTGTGGACCATTAGTTAGACTTATATTTAGATCAATATTTATACATTGATTTATAATAACCTTGAAGGAAAAAGAACATGACTAAGCGTTACTATAAACCCTGTAAAGAACTAGATAGATGTAATGAATTAATCGATAAGTATTTCTTAACTAAACAATACGATAAATGTTTTATAGGACACTTAGAATTAGCACAAATTGGCTATCCATTAGCGGAATGCCAAGTAGGTTATTTCTATTTAAATGGACCAGGCGCAGAAAAAGATGTAGACAAAGCATTCTATTGGACAAAGAAAGCAGTAGAACATGGCGATATAGACGCAATGATAAATCTAGCATCCTTTTATAAAGATGGCATAGGTACACAAATAGATCTAGATAAAGCCACTTATTGGCAAAACAAAGCTAATAACCATTAAAACGAGAACTCCATGTTCTCGTTTTAATTTGATAATTATTTTTAAATTTCTTTATAAGCACACGGATAAACTTTTTATATGACTTGTCATATAAAACCATTCTTCTTTAGACAATAAATTAAAACCAAAAGAATTTTTTATCTAAGTGCTCTCCATTTTTCCCATTTTGGGCAATTCATAGAATGTTGCGTAAGAGTACCTTTCCAACCGCATCCGTCTTTTAGGCATCTTCCTTTTTCTCCTACGCCACCAGGATTGCTTGTTTCAACTAGCACTTCTCTACTGTAATAAACATCCCTGTTACCAGCCCAATATTCACAAGTGCAGCATTGTCTCCAATCACCAGGTATTTGACTTTTTCCCATATGTTTTTCTCCTTTGTTTTAAATATTATTTGTTATCTCTCGTTTTCTAAATCTCTAACTAAACTTTGGGTGCCGTCACCAAAGCAATAAGGTCTTCCATTTTTATCAAATGTCTGATCAATGTTTTTACTATAATAACCGGCATACCCCCTTTTATAGTTAGTTGCTGTTAATTGTGATCCATCATCTCTAACAACACCTATAGCCATATTATTTTTATCACGCACAATAACCTCAGCCATCTTTTTACTCCTTATGTTGCTTTAATCTTTTATATGCTCGCTTGCTTTTATATTTTCCCATTTTTCAGATATTTGATCAGGAAGGCGAAGGGATCTTCTTCCTCCAGATAAATGTTCAAACATTATTTCTTCTCTAAGTTTAGGATTGCTCTTTAGTCCATGGTAAATGTTTAAGTAATATAGTCCAACTTCTCCAAAATTCTCTCCTAATCCACATGAACAAATAAATACCGGTGAATAAATAACAGATTCTTCTTCTAGATCATCTAATTCAAATTTATTATCTTTATATAAATTGTAAAGTCCTTCTAAACAATCTGCTCTTTCAATTTCGTTGTCGCCATGTATTGATGGATCTTCGAACTCACTACTTCTAAAATATTTATTTAAAAAATCATCGCTATCTAATACATTTTCTAGTTGCCATTCTTTTAGAAACTTATCGCAAACATTTTTTTGCCATTCTTTACAGCCATTTTCTGCTCTATATAATAAGCCGTCATCCTCTCCCCAAAATTTCAAACCAGTGATAAAAGAAGCGGCATCATTAGATAGTACCTTTCTTAGGAAGTGATAATAAATATAATAATCATAATTTTTCCCATATTTGATCGTTACACCATTTGGCAAACAGCACATTTCACCAACGTTCGGTATATTTGTGCCTTCAATTAGGTTTTTAACAAATTTTACATACTTAACACTTTCTTGACTGTCATAATCAATTTTTCCAAAGCATTCAAGTTCTTTAAGGTCCAGATATCGTTCCCGTTTTTCATCCGCCTTTTTATTACAGTAATTATTTAACTTAACTAAACCAACTATAATAAAAATTAGACATATCACAAATAAAATTCTCATACTTTTTACTCCCTTATTATTTATGTGTTGAAGACAATATTTGTATTAGCATGATTGAAGTTCCTCTTCATTGGTCACCATGTAAAACTCTATACTTTTGGTTTTCAAAATCATATTTAACAAACTATTGTTTAACCCTAAATTTATATAATTATTTGTACCATTCATCCTTTTTAGACATAATTATTTTGTTTAATTCATCTAAAAACTTTTGGTCCTCATTCATCTGTTGAATTAATTTATCTTTTCTATTTTTGTATTCTTTCCATAAATCTTCTCCAACAAGCTTTTCATAATCAATTGGTCCAGGAATTTTATCTTCATAGTCACATATCTTTTTATAACGTTCTTCAATGAAAACATCATCCTTGCCCAAATCCCTTAATCTCTTTCGATTTATATCTGACTTGTACCATTCTCTAAAAGGTTTTGATCCTTTAGAACTATTACATTTTTGACAACAAGGCACTAAATTATGTATGTCTGTTATATACCCTGTAGGCATACCATCTTTTACCAATGGCTTTAGATGATCAACACCATTTCCATCTCCACCACAATAAGCACACTCGCCTTCTTTTATCCCAAGCTCGTTATAATAATTTGATAACTCATTGTCGGTTGGTTGCATAATTGGTGTAATCCCTGTTGCGTATGCATTGTTAATAGTTGAAACCCTATCTTTCAAGTTCTGACAAGCAGGCATTTTGAATAAAAAATTATTCATAACTATTTCTCCTTGGAGAAATTATACCCCCCCCCCGTATTCCAAAGTCAACTAAACTATAACTATTTGATAATCGATCAAACTGTAGAACCGCACAATAATTTACCCTAAACGACAAATTATTTTACCCAGTTGATAATTTTTAATAATTATTGTTCGCATAAAATATTATGTGTACTTTATGATTATGTGCAGTTTTATGATATAGATGCTTATTTAAAAGGTTCTTCTTATTAAGCAAAAAGAAAAGGCCTAGTTAAGGCCTTAAAAACATATTTTGGTGGAGATGAGGGGGATCGAACCCCTGTCCAAGAATAGTTCCACATTTGAATTTCTACAGTTTAGTTTAACTTTTAAATAAGACAATACAAACGGCTTAAACTACCAAGTATTGAATTTGCCTTTTCGGTTTTCGGATTGAAAGATAAGGCTAACTTTCTTCACCTAGTTTGTGTTTACGACTAATCTCTACAAACTTTAAGATTAGAAGCTGCTTTGGGAGCTAACGTCGCTCAACCGATTAAGCAAATGCTAATTCGTTATTGCCGAATATTTTAATTTGGTTATAAGGTAACCACTCCACTGCAATCCAAATCCAACATAAACCTGTCGAAACCAAGACATCCCCATGTTTTATTTGTACTACTATTTTACTTCATAAATTAAAAAATTGGCTAAAATTAGCACTTTATTTACAATTTTCATTATGATACTTTGTCACATCTTCTTCTTTAATGACAAAATTAGTTACAACAAAGCCCATAATATAAGAAATCACTAGACCAATTAAATAATAAATAAACGAAGATGCGCCATGAGGACCAGCTGTCATAGTCAAAGCTCCTAGTACACCAGAAGTTCCCCAAGTTGTAGCGCCAACTTGCATAATCATTACAAACGCACCACCAAATCCAGCGCCAATACCTGCTGTAAGAAATGGCCTTCCCATAGGCAAAGTAACACCATATATTAAAGGTTCACCAATGCCAAGTATTCCCGCTGGTAAAGCACCTCTAATAATTTTTTGAAGTCCCTTATTATTTCCTTTTTTAGCCTTTAGATAAATAGCTAAGGCAGCGCCTACTTGTCCTGCGCCAGCCATCGCTAAAGCAGGATATATAACAACATAACCAATTTCATTAAGTTCTATTGTATATAAGGCAACTAGTCCATGGTGCATACCCATAGCCACCATTGGCAAGAATAATGAAGAAGCCAAGAAGCCAGCTATACCACGTACTATAAGGCTATTAGACATACATATTGCCCCTAAGGCACTACATGATATTCTTGATATGAAACCCGTTAGAGGCATTATAAACAAGATATAAACTATTAATGTAATAAATAGGGAAACAAGCGAAGTAAACACAACGTCAAGGTTATCGGGCATTTTCTTTCTTACAGTCTTCTCAATTTTCGATAACAGCCACACACCTACAATAACCGCTAAAATGCCGCCTCTGCCTACTTTTAAAATCGAATTTAAAGGTTGTGTACTATTATATAAGCCAATCGTCTTAGCAATATTGTCAATATAACTAAGCGAAGAAATCATTCCAAGCATACCACCTAGTATTGGTGTTGCATCAAACTTTATCGCCGCATTATAACCTACCCAAGCCGCAATATAACCTAAAAAGCTATCACTAATACAAGCTAAGATATTATATAAAATATACAATAATTTATTATCAGCATACCCTGGCCATATTTGAATAATTAGGGCATTTAAACCTGCACATAAACCAGCTACTATAACACCAGGAATAAGAGGAATAAATATCTCGCCTATCGTCTTTAGATTCTCTTTAAATTGACTATGCTTTTCTTTAACTTTCAAAAAGAAATTAGCCGGCCTTTTCTCTTCTGTAGGAATACCCATTTCTACACAAATATCAGCACACTTTTGAACTTTGCCAGGCCCTAATACAATCTCATAATAATTATCCTTATCATGCACTACTGCAAGCACACCATCTATCTTCTCTAGCTTCGCTAAAGAAACTATCTTATCATCTTTAACACTAGCTCTAAGTCTAGTAGAACAATTTGTAATACAGACTATATTATCTTTCCCTAATATAGATAATATTGATTTAACTAATTCTTCATTTTCCATAATCTATCTTTCAAACAAGTCCTCCATCGTCACAGTAAAACTTATATTAGTTGAATAAGTATTATTTACTAGACCATAAGTCGTAATTAAAGTAGGCAAAATTGAATACCTGGTCTTTGTAGACAACAAGAAATCATTTATCTTATTCTTAATCTTTGAGTCAACATCCTTACTTATAATATATTCCGAATTAGAATACTTAATCTCACACAAATTAATTGTTTGATCCTTTCTAACTATTAACATATCAATTTGACTGCCAACTATGCCATTATCCAAATCTGCATTCGTTTTCCAAGAAAAAACTTCCGTTAAAACATTAGCGATACCAAGTTTCTTTTTAATTTGCTTAATATGAGCAAAGCACACTCTTTCAAAAGCTAAACCCATCCAAGTATTGATCTTTGGATTATTTATTTGATTAGACCAAAAATGCTCATCACTTGGATATTCCTTTAAGAACTGGTGATAAAACAAACTATATGCATCAATTAATTGATAGATGGCATTTTTCTTCTTATTACCTAAAATATTATATTTTTTAATAAAGCCACAAGCCTCAAGTTCCTCTAGTTTTTTAGATAAATCGCCTGTATTACCAATACCCGTCTCCCTTATTATTTCATCTCTTGTAAGGCCAATCTTCTTATTGGCCAAAGCTTCAATGATTGCTAAATAAGCTTGTGGTTTCCTAAATATAGAAGCATATAAATAACGATACTCATCTTTTAATGGCGCATCATTAGAAAACAACATATCGTCAATATTTTGATATAAACTATATCCACGCTTAATAAATCCCCAATAATATGGCACACCGCCAAATATCATATAAAATTGGAGGATTTGTTCCTTATTCAAATTTAAATTATTCTTATCAACATACTCTAAACATTCACTTAATTCAAAAGGCTCAAGGTGAATTTGTTCTGTAAGTCGATTATATAAACCCCCCTTATTATGAATAATCTTTGAAAGCATCCACGAGGTAGCGGAAGCACATACAATTAAAACAACATCCTTCCTAGACGAGGCAAAGCTATTCCAAAAATTCTCAAGAGCCATCATTAAATCACTCTTTGGCGTATCCATCCAAGATAATTCATCAATAAAAATTATTTTCTTCTTTTCAGTAGATTTTCTAATGACATCCTTTAAATATTCAAAAGCTTCTAACCAGTTTTTTGGCAACTTGTTAACTTTTAAACCAGTATCTTTTAAAGATGAAGTAAAAGCAAACAATTGTTCCCTCATATTACCACTAGATAACCCCGCATGGCTGAAAGCAAAAGAATAATTATAAACTTCTCTTATTAAATAAGTCTTGCCAATCCTTCTTCTACCATATACTGCAATAAAATGAGAACTATCATCAAGAATAACCTTATTTAATATTTCTATCTCATGTGCCCGACCGATTATCATATGAAAACTCCTTATAATTTACTTAATCGCTATTTTTTTATTAGATTAAGTAAATTATAACGCATATTTTCCCAATTTTCGTCATAAAAACACGTTATACTTTACTTAATCTCACCTTTTTAAGCACATTAAGTAAAAGATAACGCAGTTTTAAGTATTCAAAAAGGACAAATTAATGTCCTTTTAACTAACGATCTTCTCTGAAATAAGAAACACCTAAATGTGCAGGAGCTTGATTCTCCTTTTTCTTTTTAGCCGATACCACACAAAGCACTACAATAGTAACAATATATGGAAGCATCTTATATAAATTTTGTAGATAAGTTACCTTTTCAACTTTTAAGACTGTAGCTAGTTTTTTGGATATTTCAGCAGGAATATAGATATATGCCCAATAACACAAGCCAAATAAGTACGCACCCCATGTTGCATTCTTTGGCTTCCAACTTGTAAATATTACAAGTGCAACAGCCAACCATCCTAAGGCCTCAATTGTATTATCATTTGCCCAAGTGCCTTGAATATAGTCCATTACATAGAATAAACCTCCAAGTCCACAAATCATGCCGCCAATAATAGAAGCCAAATATTTATACTTAGTAACATTAATACCAGCCGCATCAGCTGTAGCAGGATTCTCACCAACCGCTCTTAAGTTTAAACCAGCTCTAGTTTTAGTTAAGAAATAATTCGTCACAATGGCAAGCACTAAACAAAAGTAAACCATCCAACCATAGTTTAAAAATAAAGAACCAAATAAGCCTAACTTACCAGAAATAAATGGTAAACGTAATTTAAATATACTAGATGTCGTTGCGACAGATATAGAGCCAACACCACCTGATAGCTTCATCATACTGCCGCCAAAGAAATTCGCTACACCTGTTCCAAATATAGTAAGCGTTAAGCCAGTAACGTTTTGATTAGCCTTTAACGATACAGTTAAGAAACTATAAAGTAAGCTTCCTAAACCTCCAGCAATAATTGCACTCAATAAAGCGATAGTCATACCCACAGTACCATTTGGACTAGCAACAGAGTTTTCATAAATAAATGCGCCAGCTAAAGCACCAATGCCACCAAGTTGCATGATCCCAGGAACACCTAAATTTAAATTACCAGCCTTTTGGTTAATTGTTTCACCAATACAACCAAACATAATAACCGTTCCAAAGGTAATAGCTGAAACAACCCAAGAAATTAATTGTGCACTAGTCATGTTTAGCCTCCATTGTTTTATGATGATTAATTTGATAATTCACGAAGAACTCTGATCCTAAAATAAAGAATAAGATAATACCCGTAATAATACTTGAAGCATACTCATTTAAACCAAAGTCAGATGCGATTTGGCTTGCACCCTTATCTAAGAAAACAATAAGTAATGAAATAAAAGCCATTGAAATAATATTAAACTTCGCCAACCAACAAACAATGATAGCCGTAAAACCTTTACCACCAGCGGTTTGTTTAGAAATAGTATGTGACATACCCGCAACTTCCACAAAGCCTGCAATACCAGCGATACCGCCAGACATTAGAACCGTTCTAATGATCGTGTTTTTTACATTGATACCAGCATATTTAGCAGTAGCCTCTGATTCGCCAACTACCGATAATTCAAAGCCATGTTTAGAATATTTTAAATATATATAAACAACAAGTGAAATCACAATTACAATAATTACATTTAATAAATATTGTTTACCAGCGATTGAGAAGAACCAACCGCCATTTGTATTCATATTGATGATACCAACTGAATGGGATTGTTTCTTATCCCAAAAATCCACAAAGAACTCAACAAGTTGAATCGCAACATAGTTCATCATCAAAGTGAACAATGTTTCATTAGTGTTATACTTAGCCTTAAATAATGCAGGCAAGAACGCCCATAAAGCACCACAAATGGCTGATGTAACAAACATTATTAATAGTAGTAATGGCGTGGGTAAAATATCACCATAATAAATCATTAAGGCAGCTGTTACTAAACCACCAATTAATACTTGTCCTTCTGCACCACAATTCCAAAAGCGCATCTTGAAAGCGGGGGTTAATGATACCGCAATCAAAAGAAGTAAAACAGTATCCCTTATTGTAATCCAAGTTCTTCTGCTTGTTCCAAAAGCCCCCTTAAACATAGAGGCATAAACCGAAATTGGATCAAGCTTTGTGACAAAATATAAGAATAACGCTGAAACAAGCAAAGATAATATTATTGCCACAGCCTTAATAATTACCTTATTAACTAAAGTTTCATTATCTTTTCTAGTAATAGTAAACTTAGGTTCTTTCATATTAATTAGACTCCTTTAAATTAGTCATTAAATATCCAAGTTCTTCCTTAGAACAAGTACGAGCATCAAGAATACCATTAATATGGCCATCACACATAACAAGAATTCTATCACTTAAGGCCATTAGTACATCTAAATCCTCACCAACATAGATTACCGCAACACCCTTTTTCTTTTCTTCATTTAACAAATTATAAATAGTATAAGAAGTATTAATATCAAGACCTCTTACCGCATAAGCCGTCATAAGCACTGTTGGCTTAGCTGCAACCTCTCTACCTACCAATACCTTTTGAATATTACCACCAGATAATTTACGCAATGGATATTCTAAAGAAGGGGTCTTAACATCAAGCTCATCTTTAATCTTCTCAGCCATTTCTTGAGGCTTCTTAGTATGTAAGAAAGGCCCAGCACCCTTCTTATATCTCTTTAATAAAACATTTTTCGTCATTCCCATATTGCCAACAAGTCCCATGCCAAGTCTATCTTCTGGAACAAAGGCAAGATGTAAACCAAAGCCTCTAATCTTTTCGGTTGATAAACCAACTAATTCATGAGTACCATGAGCTGTTGAATAATAAACAACTGAAGAATCATTATCGGCTTTTTGTAAGCCCATAATTGCTTCTAGAAGTTCTTTTTGACCACATCCAGATATTCCCGCAATACCTAGTATTTCTCCAGAATATAAATCAAATGTCGCATCATTTACAACTTTCTTTCCTTCAAAGTTTGTAACAGAAAGATTTTTAACTTCTAGTCTTTTTTCTTTATTTTCAATTAAATCACGATTGATATTAAGTTCTACTTTTTGGCCAACCATCATCTCAGTTAGAATTTGTTCATTGGCATCCTTAGTGTCGATAGTACCAACATACTCACCTTTTCTAAGAATTGTAACTCTATCAGAAACCTCCAATACTTCATTTAACTTATGAGTGATAATAACAACAGCCTTGCCATCATCTCTCATATTCTTAATAACATTAAATAATTTTCTTGTTTCTTGAGGAGTTAAAACAGCAGTAGGCTCATCAAGAATTAAAATTTCAGCTCCTCGATATAACGTCTTAACAATTTCAAGTGTTTGTTTCTCAGAAACAGACATATCATATATCTTGGCATTTAAATCAAGTTCAAAACCGTATTTATCACAAATTTCTTTTACCTTAGTTTCAACTTCTTTAGCATTTTCATCACTAGGCAAACCAAGTAAAATATTTTCTAAAGCCGTAAAAACATCAATTAGTTTAAAGTGTTGATGAACCATACCAATGCCTAAATGATACGCATCACTAGGAGAAGTAATACTAACTTCTTTGCCATCAAAAAAGATTTGACCAGAATCAGGATAATAGATACCAGCAAGCATATTCATTAAAGTAGTCTTACCAGATCCATTTTCTCCTAACAAAGAAAGTATTTCTTTATGTCTGATATTCATTGTGACATCTTTATTTGCCACAACTTTATCACCAAATTTCTTAGTGATATTTACCATTTCAATTGCGTTTTCCATTAAACCTCCAAAACAAGTAAAAGCTACAGGCCAAAAGCCTGTAGCTTAAGATATTTAATTTTTATTCACCAAGAGCAGTAATGCCATCAATTAAAGTAGCATTAGGGAAGTATGGAGCACTTCTAAATTCTGACTCATGGAAGTAACCATCACTTACACATTCTGTTTCAGGAGTGAAATCAGCATCAACATCGCCTAACATTGTTGTTGGATGTTCGCCAGCATATGTAAATGTTGAAACATCAAATACATGTAAGCTACCAGAAGCGATTTGATCAACTACTTCAGCAACTTTATCAGCAGTACCTTCTGCGCAAGAAGTACCTAAATCAGTAATTGTTACAGCACCAACATCATAGCCCTTTGCCCAGTCAGTATCAAATTCTGTGCTATTTAATAGGCTAGAGAAAGCATATTCATAATATACTTCCCAATTTGCACTAGCACTTGTTAAAGCAGCTGTAGGAGCTACATCTAACATTGAAATGTTATAACCAACTGAATAAGCATTGAAACCATACTTATTAGAATCATTGTTACTTTGAACAG
>CAVCDR010000049.1:0-52927 GCA_963601025.1 Agathobacter sp.
CAATAATAAACATAAAGTTAATGTTACTTGTTTTGATGATGAAAATTTTTTAAAAAATTGGACCACAGATGGCAAGTATTTTTATAACGGAAATCGAAAACAAAAAGTGCTTGATAGTAGAAATGCAGTCTTGTTCTCTTTAACAAAATTAAAATTAGGTTATATAGGTTTAGAAGAATTATACGAACAAGTGACTAAACACAAGTTTTTCTAAAATGCTCATTATTAATTATTCAATAACAAATATAATATTATGTATAAGATAGAAAGAAAAAATAAATGAAAAAGATATTACTAATACCTATTATTGCAATGCTATTCGCTTGTGGTTCAAATACTACAATGAATGTTAATGAACCATTAACATATGATGTAAAAATAAAAGATAACGCTGAATTTATTCTTGTAAAAGAGGGAACTTCAGTTGATGAATTTACTAAAAATCTAGAGAGTTATTTAGATATAGATACAAATGCAGATTCATATACCATTGAATATGCTGGCGAAAAATATTCATCTTTAGCTGCAGAAGAATATTTAGCTAAAAAGGGCACTTATCCGTTTAAGACTTCTTTAGAAGAAACCCTGAATCATGATAGCTTTAGACCTATCAGCATATATATAACTTTTAAAAAAGATGGCGAATCTAAAACCGACTATAAACAAATTATGTTGGCTGTAACAAGAGACGAAGAATATAACGTGATTTCTTCAAGTGATGTAAAAACTATAGAAGATGCTTATAGAAAATTGTATGCAGAAACATTGCTTAATAGGTCTTATTATGACGCTCTTGAAGAAGATCAATACATATCAAATATAAGACAGCATTAGATAACAGTAGAAATACGAAATACTGTTATTTTTTAAGTTTGTGGTTATACAAAATTAAGATTTAATAATAATCTTAATGTATTTGTAAAGGTACAGTTTAGGCAGCTTGCTGTAATAAAAAATCTCAACCAGGGGCTATTATTAATGAACTACGTTAAACGTAGTAAGAACAAAAATTATTATAAAAACAAATATTTTAATTATTTTCATATCTTTCATTACAAGTTCTCCTGCAATTAATTTTAAAATGTGAAGTATTACAGCAAGCTTAAGGTTATTATCTTACAAAAGGCACCTATGTAGTGTCTTTTTATTTGGTATACCTCGTCCGGCATACCAAAAATAAAACGCCAATTAATGGCGTTTTATCCTAATGTAGTTATTTTAACTTGTGGGTTTGGACTTGTTATGCTGTTCCATTTAATGGATTTAAGTGCAGAGACTACTTGTTCGCTAGTTACGTTATTGATACTACTTTGATTTTTTGCCGTTAAAGTTAAAGTTTTTCCATTGGTTGATATATTCCAAATTTTGGTATCAATATCCGAAGTGTTCCAACTGCTATTATCTGATGTTACGGTAATCGTTTTAACCGTTCGATCGTTAACCGCAAAACTTGCATCTGATATTTTTATTTCTGAAGTTTGAGTTCCGTATATATGAATATGGTTTATAACCGTCCTTATTCCGGCGTCTCCTCTATGATAGATTTTTAAATATCTATAAGAAGTGTTAATATCTGCCCAAAGTTGTCCAACTCCTCCACTATGATAATTAAAGCCTTCTGCGATTTTATCCCAATTTGAGCCATTTTTAGAAGCATATAATTTTTCATTTCCTCCAGATCCATAATCTCTGGCGGCGTAATATTGGATTTCGATTCTTGTTACATTGACATTAGAAGGTATATCAAAATTTTTGCCTACATGTTCATGCTCGCCTGATTGACTACAAGGGCCTTGTACAAGGTTATCAGTTGAAGCACTTCTAAAATAATCACTTGTTATAGTTTCGGTTTTAATCGTTGAAGTTATATCAACTGTATTTTCAGACGTAACTTTACTTACAAACTTGCCTATACAAAATATAGTGTTAGAATCCTCATTAATATTTTTAAATTCCTTTTGAACTATTTTATAAGTTGTGCTAGAACTTATAGCATCAGTGCTTTTAACAATATTACCGCTAGAATCAGTTATACAGTCAATTATATAGTTATAGTTAGTGGCAGATATGGTAGAAAAGCTTAATAATAGAAATAAACAAAATAATATTCGTTTCATTTTTCACCTCTTTGAATAGAAGATTTTACGTCAGAGAGAGAGTTCTATTCATAAAGGCGATTTTGACATTTGCAATATTAATAAATTCATAATCTTAAAAATAATAAATCAATCACTAAAATGAGTAATATCTCTAGAAAAGGTATTGCTATGAAAAATAGAAATAAAATACTTTTATATGCATTAAGTTTATTAATGATTTCGTTAATATCTTTTAATGAATCTTTTATTAATGCAGAATCTAATAAAACAATAATTAACTTCGTAGATGAAGATGGCAATCCATTAGATATCGAAGATACTGTTACTATTGTTAAATTAGAAGATCAAGGTGGAACTAAAGCTCCTGTTTCTGTCTATATTAAAGACGGTAAAGAAACAACTGATTACGATAAGGGAACGCCGCTTAATGAATTAGAAATCACAGATGGAAAACTTGAAGTAGAAGGTCTTACAAAAGATAACGAGTACTTAATTTCTTTTGATAATGATTATGTTTTCCAAAAAGAAGGAGATGAAGAAACTAACTATTTCTTATTTGGTTCTTTTAAAGGTGGAAGTGAAACCTATATTAATTCAACCGACTTAAAATCCGTTGATGAGCTTACATTTGAACAATTAGAAGAAATAGCAGGTAATAAAGAAATAATGGAATTAGCCACTGGGAGAATTACTGTGACGGTTTCCTGTAAATACGCTAATACTTTTAAAGTGAGTGAAGTCGATGGTTCGCATGGTGCTGTATCTTGTAGCAACGGTGGGAAAAGTGCCATTTGTATCACAACAGCAACAGCTGCTGGCGGTTCTTATGAAATAAGGGCAACATGTAATGGGTATGTTAATAACTTTACATGGAATACAATAACTTCTAGTAAATCCTATGATTGTACCGCGTGTGGCTATGGCGTGTCTGATCCTGTGTGTGAGAAAAACGCCACTAAAACTGTAACATGCTCGAGTAGCGGTTCAGCTACTCAATATTATGATGCAAATGGTGGTTCGTGTGATAAAGGGAGTGATACTAGAACTAAGGCCGCTACTTATAGAACGGATTCTTGTAATTCTAATGGTACGAATTGGAACTACGGTTCTTGTGGTTCATCATCTTGGCAAGGTTCAGTATCGGCACCTAGTTGTTCTAAAGGCGATACAACAGATTATGCAACTGTTTACTATAACGGTAATAAAGGTAGTGGTTCAACTAATGTAACATTATCAAAGAGTAGTGATTCTATAAGCAGAGCGGTTCATTATAATTTTGATGGTTTTAGCAACTTTCAAACTGCCTTTACAAGTGACACTACAGCTTATGCTCAATATTCAGTAAGTGGCAAAGATAGTTATCCAGATGTTATTTTACCAACTGCTTATAGAGATGGTTATACATTTACTGGTTGGAGTGCTGATGGTAATACTTATAATGCGGGAGATGAAATTAATTCAGGTGGTCCTAAAACTTATACTGCAACTTGGAGTCCTAATTCTTATGAATATATAATTGAATTTAGATCTAGTACAGGCAAGTTGTTAGATACAAGAACTGAGACTCATAAGTTTGACGAAACAGTTACTATAAGCCATGACCCTATACCTGGATATGAAGTAAGTGATAGACAAGTAAATTGGAATGTTGCTCAAGATGGCCATGTAGTAACAATTACTTATCAAATCATTACCTATAATATTGAATACTCTTTAGAGATTGGCAATAGATATCCAAGTGGTAACCCTACTATTAACCCTAACGCTAGCACTACTACATATAACGTAGAAAGCAAGTCAATAACATTCTCAAATCCAACTAGAACTGGTTATACCTTTATAGGCTGGTTTACAGAAGAAGGCTTTATAAATGAAAAACCTACTATACCATCAGGTTCAGTAGGTAATGTAAAAGTATATGCTAAATTTGAAGCTAACTCTTATCCATTAAGTGTAAGTAATACTAATGATTAGTTGGTGTGATAGTACTATTAAAAGTATTTAAACAAAATGAGAAAAGTGTTTTGATGGATTTGCTAGCAAAAATAAATTAATTTTGACTTTTTAATACGTAATATTATGTATTATAATGCAAGTGTGATAGGAGGAATCGTATGCCATTAACTTCAAAGGAAATGATTGCTCTGCTAAAGAAAAATGGTTTTATTGAAATAAAATGTGGCAACGGATCTTGTAAAAAACTTCAAAATCCTTTAACTGGCAAAACGGTAATTGTTCCTTATCACTGTAAAGATTTAGGAAAGGGCCATCCTAAAACAAGCTGGTTTAAAATAGCTCGCTTTAAGGAGGTTATATGTCATTGATTTTTTATCCTGCAATATTTCATAAAGATGAAGATTCTTATTGGGTTGAATTTCCGGACTTGGAAGGTTGCTTTACAAGAGGCAAAGATATGGAGGAGGCATATAATAATGCCAAAGAGGCTCTTGGATTATATTTAGATAAAGATGGAGATTTGTATGATAGAGTCATTAATAAACCATCTAAGGTAATGGATGTAATCAAGAATAATAAAGATAGTTTGGTTTTAATTATTGAATATGATTCTTTAAATTATGGCAAAAAATACAAAAATAAGGCTGTTAAAAAGACATTGAGTATTCCTGAATGGTTAAATGATATAGCAATTAAAAACAATGTTAATTTTTCTAGTGTCTTACAAGAAGCACTAATTGAAAAACTTCGTCTTAAATAGTTTTGATTACATTTAACAATTCATTCAATTGCTTAATTGATTCATCAAGATTGTTTTTATCGATACTTGTATACTTTATAAGAAGTGTATGAGTATCTTTTTGTTTGCTTAAAAAATGTGAGAGTGTATATATTTTTATATTCATATTTTTAGCTATTTCTTCTACTTTTAAATCACTTATTTTATAAGGATAACTAATAAGCAAATGAAGGCCCATGTCTGCTTCTTTAACTGTTATATCTTTATTATTTTTTAAGTTTGAAAGTAAAGCTTCTCTAATTTCTCTATACTTCTTTTTCTTGCGATTTAATAACCTTTCAAAGGAGTTGTTATTAATAAAATCAGCCAATATTAATTGATCTAAAACAGGTACTGTACAACTTGCATTTTTCATTTTTGTTTCATATTGTTTTAAAAGAGTATTAGGTAGAATCATATAAGCTATTCTAAAAGATGGTGCTAATGTAATAGAAAAGGTATTCATGTATATGACATGGTTATTATCTAAACTATAGAGTGGAGATATCGGTTTTCCTTTTAGCCTTAATTCAATATCGTAGTCATCTTCAATAATTATCGAATCATTATTTATGGCATAATTTAATAACTCATATCTTCTTTTAATTGGCATGGTAATGCCGCTTGGATAATGGTGGTTAGTAGATACATGAATTACATTAGGCTTTACCTTATTTAGTTCATCTATTCTAATACCAGAATTATCTAAATGGATATAGTTATAGTTAACACCATATTCTTTATAAGTATTCGCAATACTCTTGTATCCTGGATCTTCTAGAGCATATCTTTTATTTCTACTTAATAGATTTATAAGTAATGAATATAAGCTTTCTGACCCTGATGAGACGATTATTTGATTATAGTCTACATTCATACCAAGATAGTTATTTAAATGCTTGGATATGGCTTTTCTTAAGGTTTCATGGCCCTTATAGCTACATGGTAGTAATAGTTCCTTTGAGTAATTTGATATTACTTTTCGACAAGTCTTTGACCATGTAGAAAAGGGAAAGACATCACTTCCTGAAGAAGTACTAGTGAAATCAATGTTATATATAATTGGTTTTTCTTCTTTTGTTTTATTTACTATTTTTTTATTTGTGATTAAATCAATTTGATTTACATAATAACCCTTCTTTTCAATTGAATAAATATAGCCCTCTTGTAGCAATTGATCATAGGCTTTTTCGATTGTAATTAAAGAAACATTTTTATTATCAGCTAAATTACGCTTACTAGGAAGTTTTTCATTAGCTTTTAATTGATTATTCTTAATCTTATTAACATATTCTTCATAGATATCTAAGTAGAGTATTTTGTGCTTTAATCTGGTCATATAAATTTATTCAAATCTGGTTATTTTAATATAGTCAATATGATTATATACTAATTTCGTTATGGAGGAGTACTTATGAAAAATAATACTGTATTAAAACTTTCTATTACAGCTTTAATGGCTGCCTTATGCTACGTAGCATTTACTTTCTTGCAAATAAAGATTCCAACTCCAGTTGGCTATACTTCATTTCATTTAGGCAATACATTTTGTGTATTAGCTGCCCTATTATTAGGCGGACTTCCAGGAGGTATTGCCGGAGCTATCGGCATGGGCATTGGTGACTTATTAGATCCTGTATATATTGCAGTAGCACCAAAGACAATTATCTTAAAATTAGGAATTGGTATTGTTACAGGACTTATAGCTCATAAAGTCTTAAAGATTAATAATAAGACGGGTAAAGATTTAAAAAAGGCTGTTTTTTTAGCAAGTGGTGCTGGCATGTTATTTAATTGTGTTGGCGAACCTTTATTTTCTTATGTTTATTATCTAGTTATTATGGGAAACGCAGAAAAAGCAGTTACTTATCTTGCTTTGGCTAAGTTTGTTACAACTGGCGTTAACGCTATATTGGCTATTATTATTGCCTCTTTGATTTATATTGCACTATATCCTAGGCTTAAGAAAAGTGGCATGTTAGATAAAATTTCACCAAAATATGAATAATAATTCTTTACATTAAAACTGAAAGTGATATATTAAAGACATGAAAAGTTTAGAACTTAGAAATTGTTGTTGCTGCAAAGGAGTTATGCGAATATAACAATTTTCTTGTCGGCTTTTTGATTGTGTTACATTAGGAATCTTCGATAAGAAGATTCCTTTTTTGTTTATAGGAGGGTAATAAGATGAATATTAAACAAAATGTAAGTGAACTTGTTGGACATACTCCATTAATTGAATTTGCAAAGTATGAGAAAGAAGAAAATATTAAGGCTCATATTGTTGGCAAACTAGAATATTTTAATCCTGGCGGTTCTGTTAAAGACCGTATCGCTAAAGCTATTATTGATGATTATGAAGCTAAGGGGCTTTTAAAAGCTGGTTCTACTATTATTGAACCAACTAGTGGTAATACCGGTATTGGTCTTGCGATGATTGCGGCTAGTAGAGGCTATAAACTAATTATTACAATGCCTGAGACAATGTCTAAAGAGAGAATTGCTTTAATGAAGGCTTATGGTGCTGAAGTAGTTTTAACTGAAGGTGCTATGGGTATGAAGGGTGCTATCGCTAAGGCTAATGAATTAAAGGAGGAAATTCCTGGTTCAATTATTGCTGGACAATTTGAAAATATGGCTAATCCTAAGGCTCATTATGAAACTACTGGTCCTGAAATTTATGAAGACACTGATGGCAAAGTAGATATTCTTGTTGCAGGCATTGGAACTGGTGGAACAATTAGTGGTACTGGTAAATTCTTAAAAGAAAAGAATAAGGATATTAAGGTGGTAGGGGTAGAACCTGCTAGCTCACCTGTATTAAGCAAGGGTGTAAGCGGTGCGCATAAGATTCAAGGCATTGGTGCTGGCTTTGTTCCTGATACTCTTGATACTAAGATATATGATGAGATTGTTACTGTAAGTAATGAAGATGCGTTTGCTACTACTAAGCAAATTGCCCACTTGGAAGGCGTTTTAGTTGGTATCTCAAGTGGCGCAGCTATCTTTGCAGCTAAAGAACTTGCAAAAAGAGAGGAAAACTATGGTAAAAATATAGTTGTGATTTTACCTGATACAGGAAATAGATACTTATCCTTAGACTTATTTAATTAACATGATATTTAGTGATATTAAAAGACAAGTAGAGAATATTAAGAAAAGCGATCCAGCAAGTACTAACGCACTTACAATAATTCTCTTATATCCTAGTATTCACGCTATCTTTGTATATCGAATGGCGCACTTTTTCTATAAGCTTCATTTGTTTTTCTTAGCTAGACTATTATCACAATTATCACGCTTTTTCACTGGCATTGAAATTCACCCTGGTGCCAAAATTGGCAAAGGATTATTTATAGATCATGGGATGGGTGTTGTAATTGGTGAGACAAGTATAATTGGTGATGATGTTAAGATGTTCCATGGAGTAACACTAGGTGGTGTTGGCAGTGAAAAAGGGAAAAGACATCCAACTGTCTTGAATAATGTTACTATTGGTGCTGGAGCTAAAGTATTAGGAAATATAACGATTGGTAATTTCGCTAATATTGGAGCTAATGCTGTAGTATTAAAGGATGTTCCTGATTATGCTACAGCAGTTGGTGTTCCAGCTGTTATAAAGGAGAAGAAATAATGAAGAAAATCTTATTGATATTAATGATGTTAGTTACTCTTGTTTCATGTAAACAAACTACAGCCCAAAACAGTTCAAATGCTTCTTCGGCATGTGGCATAGAAACTTGTGAGGAAGATGATAAGGCGACTTATTTAATCGCCCAAAATCAAATAACAGTAGCTGATGTAGTTACAAAGCTTGAAAATAAAGAAAGTTTTGTCTTATATATGTATTTTGATGCTTGCCCATGGTGTAAAGAATTAGGCCCTATTGTCAGTGATTATCTAAATGATAAAGAATTATTGCTTAATATGACTTATGCCTTAAATGTTAGACCTGATGGAACTAAAGAAAATGATTTAAGATATAAAGATGATAATGGAAACTATAATGAACCATTGTTTGAAACTATATATAACTTAATTTATAATTCTTTGGATAATGATAAAGTGGTTTATGTTCCAACTTTACTTTTTATAAAAGATGGCGAATTAGTTTATTACCATAGTGGTACTGTAGAGGGACATGATGCGACAGAGAGAACTTTAACTGATGAGGAAAAAGATAGAATTGTTGAATATTTAGCAGAGTATTATTCTATCTTTTCTTAAAATAGTCGCTATAATGGAAACATGAAAAAGAAAATTATTAAGACTAAGAATTTGTATTATTTTGTACTTGTAGCCTTTATCATATCAATTATTTATTCAATAGTAATGATTGTAAAAGCACCAAGTGAAGATGTTAATACTCTTACAAGACAAAAAAGTGACTATGTATTGATGCTTCTACAATGTCTATTAGGTATTGTAGCTATGAATCTTCCAAGCTTTCTATATAAGAAGTTTCATGTAACAATTCCCTCTAATACAATAATTGCCTATTTGATATTCTTGTATGCAGCCATTGTTTTAGGCGAAGTTAGATCATTCTATTATCGCTTTGAACATTGGGATACTGTGTTACATGCCTTTTCAGCTGGAATGCTTGGTTCGTTAGGCTTTGATGTAGTTAACTTCTTAAACAAGAGTGATACGATAAAACTTCAATTATCACCCTTCTTTGTAGCCTTATTTGCCTTTTGTTTTGCGATATCAATTGGTGTCTTATGGGAAATCTATGAATTTTCTTTTGATGGCATATTAGGATTGAACATGCAAAAATTTAGACTTGAAGACGGCACTGATTTAATTGGTAGATTAGCTCTTGTGGATACAATGGATGATTTAATTATTGATTGTATTGGCGCCTTTGTAACTTCAACTATTGGCTATTTTGGTTTATTACATTATAAGAAACTAGAAAACAAGGATAAAGAAGTCAAAGACTAGATAAAATCTTTACTATTTACTTTTAGAAGATATTAAAGTAAAATAGTAAAGCATGTGGCGGTTGTGGTGAAGTTGGTTAACACACCAGATTGTGGCTCTGGCATTCGTGGGTTCGAGTCCCATCAATCGCCCCAATAAAGATATTAGAAGTCCTAGAAATAGGATTTTTCTTTTTGTTGTTGAAAACGAAAAAGCCCTAGTCTTGGTATTACTCGGATAAGTGAGCTAACCTACTGCTAGGGCTGTTGTATACTTTCGACCTTTCGGTACCTAAATGTTATCGCATTTCACTTTACAATTGTAATTTCAAATAAGTTTTTAAAATCAATCTTTGTCTTTACTACCTGAATTATTCTAGTATCATAATTTAGTTTTGATACTCTACCTATTCTTTCAATATATTTGCCATCTTCATAATATACAACTTTTACATTATTACCGATTTTTACTTCCTTAATTGTTTCATCCAAGATTTCATAATCTTCTGAAGAAAGATATCTTTTAGGCACTTCGATGGCTTCTTGTTTTTCGATTAGTTCTTTATAACCACTTAAGGCATCAAAAGATTGAAATATATGTGCTCTACTTTGCATTGTGTCCCCCTATAAGCGTATTTCTTTTTACGGTGGTTGCCTTATCTAATAAGTTATAGCCCTTAAGTATAGCGTTTTTGCCATACTTCTTTTGAACCTCGATAAAGGCGTCCTGTATTTTCCTTTCTTCTTTTATCTTTTCTTGATCGACAAATAGATTATATTCTTCAAAGTATTCATCCTTGATATTTGAAAAACAAATGCCTATTTTTCTAATTGGATAATTTCTATTTACGGCTTTTTCATAAAGAGTTTTAAACTCATTAGTTAATATCTTATTTGAATTAGTTGTATTATCTATTTTCTTGGAAACGTTAGTAGATTTAATCACATCTTTAGAATAACCAATGAATAAGGCTATATGATTTGTTACAACATGTTTATTGCGCATATTTAACGTATTTAGTTCAACCATTTCTTTTAAAATCAAATAGGCATCTTCATAGTTATAATCTTCAAAAAGAATTTGAGAATTAGATAATGAGTTGCCTTTTGGAACATATTCTTTGATATCAGCAATTTGTGTCTCTTCCTTGCCCCAGGCATGATCATATAAGATTCTAGCGTTTATACCAAAGACCTTTTCTAATATCTTTTTATCATAATGTGCCACATCATATAAATCTTTTATGCCAAGTCTGTTTAATCTATTTACCGTACCATTTCCAATCATCCAGAAATCAGTAAGAGGAGTATGATGCCATAAAGTTTGTTTAAATACATCTTCATCTAAATAGCCAATATTATCTTTAACATGTTTGGCTGTTATATCTAAAGCTACTTTAGTTAAAAATAGATTAGTGCCTATGCCTACAGTTGCGGTAATACAAGTAGTATCAAAGATATCTTTTAAGATTAATTTAGCTAAATCCTTTACCGGCATTTTATATAGTTTTAAATATGGTGTTGCATCTATAAAACATTCATCAATTGAATAAACATAAATATCTTCACTACTTATATATTTAAGAATAACTTTATATATTCTAGCTGAATATTCCATATACAAAGACATTCTGGGTTTAGCAATTATATATTCGATATCCTTTGGAATTTCAAATAGACGGCCTCTACTTTTAACCCCTAACTGTTTAATAGCTGGGGTAGCAGCTAGAGTTATAGCTCCCTGGCCTCTACTTTCATCAGCTACTACAAGATTTATTTTAAAGGGATCTAATCCTCTTTCGGCACATTCTACCGAGGCATAAAAGGATTTTAGATCTATACACATATATATTTTTTCCATGTCTTTATTATATGACCTTGATTTTCATAAACAAGGTAGATTTGGGAAAAAATAAAAAAGTTTATGTAATTATTTATTAAAATAAATAAAATTTGTTAATATATATGTATGGAACTAAAAAAAATACTTGTGCAATATGAACTTGAACATAATAAGTCACATAATGAGGTGGCTAGTGAAGTAGGCGTTTCTTTATCTACTTATTATCGTTGGATAAATGGTGAGAGTGTAAAACTTAAAAAGTGTACTATTGATCGTTTATCAAAAGTATTAGATGTTGATGTTGAGGCACTAATTGAAGAAAGCGAAAGAATTAAGCCAATCATGGGCTTTGTTAAGGCGGGATATGATTTATTGGCTGATGAAAATATTGAAGGATATATAGAACTTGGCCAAATGGATGCCTATAAGGGTGATTACTTTTTACGTATAAAGGGCGATTCGATGACTGGTTCTAATATCTTTGATGGTGATTTAGTTTATGTCCAAAAGTGCGATTATATAAAAAGTGGTCAAATTGGTATTGTAATGATTGGGGATGAAGTAACTATTAAAAAAGTTCATTACAAGAATGAACTCATGATACTTGAAGCTAGTAACCCCAAATATGAGGCTAAATTCTTTACTAAACAAGAAATTGAAGAATTACCTGTAAAAATAATTGGTTTAGTTAGATTTGTTCGAAGAGACTTTGCGTAAATAATCTATGACATTATTAAATTCAATATTAGCTCTTTTCACCATGGCCTCTTTTGTTAGATAGGCAACATGTGGTGTTAAGATTGTGTTTTTAGCATTCAATAAAGGATAATCCTGATTTAATGGTGGTTCTATGTCGTACACATCAATGCCAGCTCCACTTATCTTATCTTCATTTAATGCTTTAGCTAGCGCTACATTATCCACTATTGGGCCTCTAGCACAATTGATAAAGATAGCACTATTTTTCATTTTGTTTATTTTTTCTTCATCAATGAAATGATATGTTTCACTAGTACTAGGAAGATGCAAAGACACAATGTCGCTTTTCTTTAATAAAGTATCAATATCTACTTGTTTAATATAATCTATATTAATTGGGCTTCTAGAATAGCCTAATATATTACAACCAAAAGCTTCAAAAAGTTTGGCTGTCTTTTTGCCAATCTTGCCACATCCTATAATACCTACAGTTTTACCATTTAATTCATTGCCTATTAGACTAATACTGTTTTGACTATTTCTAGTAGCTAAATCGGCTTCTTTTACTTTTCTAAGTAAATTAATAGTTAAGCCTATTGTTAATTCACTTACGGCTTCATTTGAATAATTAGCACAGTTAATGATTTCAATATTTCGTTCATTACAAGCTTTTTCATCAACATGATCAATTCCGGTAAAGGCTACCGCAATCATCTTTAATCTATTAGCTTTTTCAATAACTTCCTTAGGATAGGGGTTATTGGCAATCATCACAATATCTTGATCAAGGCTACGCTTAATTAATTCATTAATGTCGGTTGTTTTATTATCGTAGTATGTAAAATTATGACCAAGTTTAATAATTGGTTTGGCTAACTTTTCTATTTCTGTTTCACTTATTCCTATTGGTTCTAAAAGACTTATATTCATTTAATCACCTCGTATATAATTATAGACATATGGTAAAAATTGGGGATACTTATTTTGAAGTAAAAATTATTCGAAAAAATATTAAGAATATCTATTTACGTATTAAAAACGATGAGCTAGAGATTACTTGTCCCAAATATTTAAGTAGGGAACAAATAATCAAATTCATTGAATCAAAGAGTTCTTGGATAGTTAATACGACTAAAAAAAGAGAGATTAAAAATGAGACTAGTAAATTAGTAGTAAATGATTATATCTATTATTTAGGAAGAAAATATAAGCTAAATGTAGTATATGGTAATCCTAGAGTAAGTGTAAATAATGATACTTTAACTATTTATTCTAGAAAAGATGATATTGATGAAGTATTGAAGGTCTTTTATAAAGAGGGAAGAAAGGTTCTTCTTTCTTTAATTAGAGAAAAAGAAAATAAATATCTAAGCGTAATTAGGGACTATGGTTATCAAAAAGAGCCTGATTATAAATTCAGAATTATGAAGTCTGCTTGGGGCATTAATTATCCTAAGAAGAATTTAATTACGATTAATGAGAAATTGATTCATTTTGGTGATAGATGTTTAGAGGCTGTTTTATGGCATGAAATACTGCATTTTGTGATACCTAATCACTCTAAACGTTTCCATGAAGTATTAAGCTATCATATGTATGATTATGAAACAGTAATTAAGAGCATTTATTAATACGAAACACAGATTCTCTAGTTTGTCTAGAGATTTTTCATTTTTTTAACAAAAAATGTAAACGGTTACATTTTAGCAATCTTTTTTCAAGTAATTTTGTTGTACTTAGAAAATATACTTACTATAATTAAGACAAGGTAAGAGAATATGAAAGTACGCAATATAATGAAATTACTAATCCAAGACGATGGGGTAAATGCCCAAGGAGTTGTATTGCTTAAAACTAATTCTTTATTATGAACGCGTTTGTGTGCGTTCTTTTTTTATCATAAGGAGGATAAAATCATGACACAAGAAGAATTAAACAAAAATTTCTACGCTGCAGTTAAGGAAGGAAACCTTGACCTTGTAAAGAAGTACGTAGAAGAGGGTGCTGTAGTAGAAACTACTAATACTGAAGGAAGAAGCGCTTTAGCTAGAGCTAGTAAAAGAGGCTATGTTGAGATTGTTAAATATTTATTAGAAAAGGGCGCTGATGTAAGAAGCAGAGATGTTGAAAATAAGACACCGTTAATGGGCGCTGCTAAAAAAGGCCATTTAGAAATCGTAAAATTGTTAGTTGAAGCTGGAAGCAACGTTAATGCTAGAGATAATAAACAAAGAAGTGCATTAATTAGAGCTAGTTATGAAGGCCAAACAGATGTTGTTGAATATCTAATTGAAAAGGGTGCTGATTTAGAAATTAAGGATGAGGAAGGCAGAACTGCTTTAATTGATGCGATTAATGCTGGCAAAGTTGAAACTGTACACTTACTATTAGCTAAAGGTGCAAATATCAACGCTAAAGATAATAAGGGTTGCGATGTGCTAATGAGAGCTTGCTACCAAGGCAATGTTGATGAAGTTGTTTACTTAATTAGTAAGGGTGCTGACAAGAATGCTAAAGATAATAATGGCAAGACTTGTAAAGACTATTTTAGAAATGGTGTGCCAGAAGAGTTAAAGGACGAATTCTAATATGAAAGAGTATGACAGCAAAGATATTCGTAATGTCGTTTTATTAGGACATGCAGGAAGTGGTAAATCTACATTTATTGAAAATGCGCTTCTATTAACTAATGAAATAGATAGAATGGGAAATAGTTCTGATGGTACTTTAGCTATGGACTATGATCCTGAAGAAGCTAAAAGAGGCTTATCTGTTTATTCGGCTCTTGCACCAATTCAATGGAAGGGCAGAAAGATTAATTTCATTGATACACCAGGATACTTGGATTATGAAGGTGATAAAGTATCAGGGGCAAGTGTAGCTGATTTGGCTGTAATATTTGTTAGTGGTAAAGAGGGGCAACAATCTGGTACTGAAAAGGCTGCCAATCTAGCGATTAAACTTGGTATTCCAATGTGTTTCTTAATCAATAACGCTGATGAAGGCATGAAGTTTGAAGAGATTGCTCAAAGCATTACTGATGTCTATGGCAAAGGCGCTGTACCATTCTTAATTCCTGAAATGGATGGCAATAAGATGGTTGGTGTAAGAAAGACTATCTATGATGAAAATGATCCATACTATAACGAAATCATGGAAGTTGTAGCTTCTACCAATGATGAAATGATGGATAAATTCTTTGCGGGCGAATCATTTACTAAAGAAGAAAAGAAATTTGGTTTAAAGACTGCTTTAAAAAATGGTGAAATTAAGCCAATTCTAGGTGGTTGCGCTGTTTCTGGATATGGCGTTGGTGAAATATTAGACTTTATCGCTACATTTGGTCCAGTATATAGTGAAACTGGTGAAATTGAGGTCGATGGTAAGAAAGTTAAGACTAGTGATGATGCACCATTTACAGCTAAAGTATTTAAGACAGTTGTTGACCCATTTGTTGGAAAGATTTCTTACATAAAGGTTATGTCAGGCAGTTTAACACTTCAAACGCCTTTATATAATGCGAATAAAGAAGTAGTGGAAAAAGCTGGTGCTCTCTATACAATGTGTGGCAAGAGCCAGCAAGCTTTAGATAAGGCTAATTGTGGTGATATTGTGGCACTTACTAAACTTAGCCAAACAGAAACTTGCGATACTTTATGTACTAAAGACTTTGTGGTTAAGTATCCAGCGATTGAATATCCTCGTCCAATGTTAGGTATGGCTATTTCGCCTAAGACAAAAGATGATGAAGATAAGATGTCTGATGCCTTAAAGAAGATTTTAATTGAAGATAAGTCAATTAAACTAGTACGTAATGCCGAGACAGGTGAACAAGTGCTATATTGTGTTGGTGATCAACAATTAGATGTTGTTGTAAATAAATTAAAGAATCGTTATAAGGTTGAAATTAATTTAAAGGAACCAAAGATTCAATATCGTGAAACTATTAGAGGCAAATCAGAAGTTCAAGGTAAATATAAGAAACAAAATGGTGGTGCTGGCCAATTTGGCGATGTTTGGATTAGATTTGAATATAATCTAGATAGTGAAGATTTAGTGTTTGCAGAAGAAGTGTTTGGCGGATCGGTTCCTAAGAATTTCTTCCCAAGTGTTGAAAATGGACTAAAAGCTTGTATGGCTAAAGGCCCTCTAGCTGGATGCAAGGTAGTAAATGTTAAGGCTACTTTATATGATGGTTCATATCACCCAGTTGATTCAAAGCCTAATTCATTTGAAGCGGCTGCTAAGATTGCGTTTAAGAATGGTATTCCTAAGGCTAATCCAATCTTACTAGAACCAATTGGTAAGGTACATGTAATCACACCAGAAAAATACGTTGGTGACCTTATTGGTGACTTCAATAAGCGTAGAGGCATGATTATGGATACTGGTCATACTGAAGATGGTTATGCAACAATCGATGCTGAAGTACCAATGGCTGAAATGCAAAAATATGCAACAGAGCTTAGAAGTATGAGTAAGGGCAGAGGAACATATGTAATGGATTTTGACCGTTATGAGCCTGCACCTGCTAATGTTGCGGAAAAGGTTATCGCTGCTGCAGCAAAAGATCTAAAGAATGATGATATAGATTAAACTTAAAGGGAACGCTAAAAACGTTCCTTTTAAATGCTAAAATCTTGTTATGCCAAGTTATGTATTATCTAAAGATAAAATAGTTGTTTGGATTAAAGATGATAAAATTACAAAACGTGATTTACATAATTGTCCAATTGCTTTAAGAAATGCTGATTCTATTAATGAATGGTTAAGCGATAGAGCGATAGATGGAAAGCGTATTAACGCAAGGCTTTTAAAGAAAGTGCTTCAACTTTCAAGTAAAAGTGATAAAGAAGTCGTTCTATATAATAACGCTGTTACGATAACAGATAACTTTTGGGTTAGAGATGAAGATAGCGATTTAAAGTGGAACGATGTAAGGTTTTCTAATAATTACTTTGATAAATTAGCTTTATTGGGTGATCCTGATAGTTTTAAGTTAAAACCAAGTAGAAATCCAGAACTAACCAATATTGGAAGCTATGAAAAATGTTGGCGTTTAGAAAATAATTGTTGGGTAATGTATAAAAAGGAAACGATAAATCAAAGATTTTCAGAATACTTTATTTATCGATTAGGTCTAAAACTAGGCTTTAATATGGCTAGATATGAACTATGTGATGTCGGTATTAAGACTTATGATTTTACTGAAAACAATAAATATAATTTTGAGCCTATAAAATCGCTGATGAACGATAATGAAGATTATAATGATGTCTTTGATGATTTGCTTGATATAGATAAAGAAATTGCAAGCGATTATTTAAAGATGATATATCTTGATACCTTATGTTTTAATATGGACAGACATAATTTTAATTATGGTTTATTAAGAGATTCTAATACCGGAGAAATAATTAAGTTGGCTCCTAATTTTGATAATAATATCGCTTTGATATTGAATGACAAGTATCCGACTGTTGATGGTGGTGTATCTTTTTTAAGAAAGTTGTTTGTTGAATTCTTATCTAAAAATAAAATTGCCAAGACAATGTATAAAGAATTAGCTATTAAAGAATTAAGTAAAGAAGAGATATTGGATATATTAAATTTAATTGATTTAGATATTGATAAAGAAAAGATATTTAATTTTATAATCGATAATCAAAATGCACTAATAAATATTCTATAATTATTCCATGAGTGATTATGTTTTAAAGGGAAATATTTGTTTTAGTGTCGATAAAGAAAGAATAGAGACTCTTGATGGCTATTTAGTATGTATCGATAATAAGTGCGCTGGTGTTTTTGAAAAGCTTCCTAAGAAGTTTAAAGATTTAGAATTAATTAATTATGGTAATAATTTAATTATTCCTGGTATGGCTGATTTACATATCCATGCATCTCAATATGCTTATAGGGGACTTGGATATGACTATGAACTTTTAGAGTGGCTAGATAAGATGGCCTTTAAAGAAGAAAATAAGTTCGCTGATGTAGACTACGCTAAAAAGGCTTATAAGATATTTGTGGATGAAGTTAAAAAGAGTGCTACAACTAGATTATCGATATTTGCTAGTAGACATGTAGAAGCTACAATTGAACTAATGAAGCAACTTGAAAAAAGTGGTCTAGTTAGTTATGTTGGCAAAGTTAACATGGATAGAAATGCACCTAGTCCACTTGTTGAAACTAATTCTTATGAAGATACCAGGGAGTGGTTGGATAAAACTGTAGGTAAATATAAAAATACTAAGCCAATTATTACACCACGTTTTATTCCGAGTTGTAGTGATGAGCTATTATATGATTTAGGAAAATTACTACTTATGTATGATGTCCCTGTTCAATCACATCTTTCAGAAAATTTAAGTGAAATTGAGTATGTGAAAGAACTTTGTCCAAATAGTAAATTCTATGGTGATGCCTATAATGAATATGGCCTATTTGGCAAAAAGAATAATAAAAGCTATAAGACATTAATGGCTCATTGTGTATATTCAAGCGATGATGAAATAAAACTGATGAAGGAGAATGATGCTTATATAGTACATTGTCCTTCAAGTAATATGAATGTTTCTAGTGGTATGGCACCAATTAGAAAATATCTAGATTTAGATATGAATATGGGTTTAGGCAGCGATGTAGCTGGTGGCACAAGTGAATCAATGTTTTCAATAATTACTAAGACTATTGAAGTATCTAAAATGTATTGGCGTTGTATAGATCAAAAATATAAAGCTTTAAATTTCAATGAAGCCTTTTATTTAGCTACGATGGGTGGCGGAAGCTTCTTTGGCGAAGTGGGAACTTTTAAAGAAGGCTATGAAATGGACGCCATTGTGCTTGATGATAGTATACTTAAGACAACAATTGAATTAAGTACTCTTGAAAGACTTCAAAGAGCTGTTTATTTATCACTTGATTTAAAGGGTGGCATTAAACATAAGTATGTAAGGGGAAGGAAATTATTTTAAAACTATGAATAAACATATCGAAATCGCATTAAAACTAAGAGATAATCCCGATGTGCATTATAATTGTGCTCAATCGATGCTTTGTGCCTATAGTGATGAGCTAGGACTTAGTGAAAAAACTTGTTTTGATTTAGGCTTTAATTTTGGTAGTGGCATGAAATATGGTGGTATATGTGGTGCTATTTCAGCTGCCTATATGATACTTGGATTATTTGGCATAAATGATGTCAATATCTTAAATAAGTTTAAAAAGGATATGGCTGATAAACATGAAGGAATGACTAATTGTGTTGATTTATTAAGGGCTAATGCTTTAAAGGGCGGTGTTAAGAAAGTACATTGCGATGGTATGATTAGCGAAGCTATCGAACTAATTGATGAAATTATTGCACAACAAAAGGCACATTAAGTGCCTTTTGGTTTACATCTTTTCAATTTCTTTTTTTAATGTTTCAAAGACTTCTTCTTGAGGGATACTCTTGATGATTTCACCTTTTTTAAATAAAAGGGCACAATCTTTGCCACCAGCAACACCGATATCAGCTCTTTTGGCTTCCAGTGGTCCATTTACTGGACATCCCATAATGGCAACATTGATATCTTTATGGACGGTTTCAAGATACTCTTCCATTTGTTTTACAATTGGCAACATATCATATTGAATTCTTCCACATGTTGGGCAAGATATTAAATTGGCTACATCTTTCTTAAGGCCACAATCTCTTAATAATTTCTTGGCTACCTTAACCTCTTCCACTGGATCATCACTTATGGAAATACGAATGGTATCACCAATTCCACCTAGTAGTAGATTACCTAAGGCTAAAGAAGATTTGATGGCACTATTTAATAAACCACCAGCTTCGGTTACGCCAAGATGCAATGGATAATTAAATTCTCTGCTGGCGAGATTATAAGCCTTAATACATTCTAATGGATCGGATGATTTAAATGATAGACATACATCTTTAAAATCCATATCTTCAAGAATTCTTAGATGGTCCTTTGCACTTTCAATCATAGCTTCTTCCGAATGTTTATACTTCTTGTTTAATGAACCACCATTAATGCCGATTCTAATTGGAATGTGTCTTTCTTTACAAAGATTAACAATTTCTCTAATTTTGTCTTCGTTTTCAATATTACCAGGATTCAATCTAATTTTATCAGTCCCATTATTGATAGCCGCAATCGCAAAATCAGGATTAAAGTGAATATCCGAAACAATAGGAATGTGAATTTGTTTCTTTATTTCCTTAATTGCCTTGGCATCTTCAAGTTCTAATATAGCTACTCTAATGATTTCACAACCGGCATCTTCAAGTCTTTTAATTTGTTCAACAGTGGCCTTAATATCTTTAGTTTTAGTATTAGTCATTGATTGAATAATGACCTTATTTTGTCCACCAATTTGAACGTTGCCAACCTTTATTGGTCTAGTAGTTTCTCTTCTAATCATAACTGTTTCTCCAATGCCTTAATGATTTCATCAACTTTACTTGAATCGCCATTTAAGATTCCATCTTTCACGCAACAATCAATATGATTCTTTAAAATTAGGTTGTTGGTTTTTTTCAGTAAAGACCTAGTAGCCAATAGTTGATCAGATACATCAAGACAATAACGATCTTCATCGATCATCTTAATGATACCCTCTAATTGTCCCTTGGCAATATTGAGATATTTTTTAATTTTATCTTGATCTTTAGTCATTAACTATTTCCTTGACTTCATAGCCAGCATCTTCAATAGCCTTAGTAATTGTTTCATCATCTAGACTAGTATTGGCGATAGTAGCACATTTATCTTCTAGACTTACTTCTACTTCACATCCTAAAGCTTCTAAAGCTTCCTTAACATGCTTAACGCAGTTTTTACACATCATTCCTTCTACATATACTTTCTTGTTCATGGTTTTAATTTCCTCCTTCTTGATAGTATTTATTCTTAGCGCATTGGCTAATACAAACATTGAACTTACCCACATGGCAACAGCGCCAATCATTGGATTTAGCTTTAAATTAAAGCTCTTATAAAAGATACCTGCGGCAATTGGGATACAAATTGTATTATAACCAAGTGCCCAAAATAGGTTCTCTTTTATTATACGAATAGTTTTCTTGCTTAAATCATATAAGAATGAAATATCATTCAAATCATTTTTCATTAATATTACATCGGAACTTGCACTAGCTATATCGCTTCCTGATTTAACAGAAATTGATACATCAGCACAAGATAGAGCAATTGAGTCATTAACACCATCCCCAACCATGGCCACTTTACCATTTTCTTTTTCTTGATTAACTAATTTATTCTTATCTTCTGGCTTTACTTTGGCAAGATATTTTTCAATGCCTAATAAATTAGAAACTTTTCTTGCGGCAATTTCATTATCACCAGTGCACATGATTGGTGTAATATCTCTTTTCTTTAGATTAGAAATGGCTACTTTAGAAGTATCTCTTAAGATGTCAGTTAAATAGATAACGCCCATTAAACGATTATTTTTACTTAAGCCAATATATGAATAATTATTCAAGGTTGCAAAGTTAATATATTCTTCTTTAATACTATTTTTAAGCAATTTATCATTACCTGCTAAATAGATATCATCGCCCTTGATGGCTTTTACCCCTTCGCCAGCAATAAATTCCACTTTGTCAAAAGTTATATTACCTTCAGGATATTTTTTAACAATAGCCTTGGCGATAGGATGGTTTTGCGTTTTCTCAATTGAACTTAATACTTCAATAAAATCATCCATTACAATTGTTGTCTCTACGACATTTAAACTGTTTTTTGTTAGGGTACCAGTTTTATCAAAGATAATCGTTTTTAAAGATCCTGCAACTTCTAATATTTCAGGCTTTTTAATTAAAACACCTTCTTTAGCACTTCTTCCAGAAGCTACCGCAATAGCGGCAGGAGTAGCTAAACCTAAAGCACAAGGGCAACTTATTACAAGTACCGATAGTGCAAAGTTTAAGCTTAATTCTAAGTCTTTACTTACGATATACCAAACAACAAGGGTTATTAAGGAAATACCCATAACTGTAAAGACAAAGTATTTTGATATCTTATCCGCAAATCTTTCAATTGGAATCTTTTCACTAGTAGCCTTTTTTGTAAGATTAATGATATTAGATAAGACAGTCATATTAGAACTTTTTGTAACTTTAATCGTAATTGTGCCAGTTGTATTAATGGTTCCACCAATTACTTCATCATCGACATTTTTTTCAATTGGTAAAGATTCGCCTGTTATCATTGATTCATCAACACTAGAAGAACCATTAATGATTATTCCATCTTGAGGAATTGACTCACCTGGTCTAATAATTAAAATATCGTTTTTTCTTACATCATTTATCGAAATTACCTTTTCTTCATCATCTTTTAAGACGTGAGCTTCCATAGGAATAAGGGTAGCTAAGCCTCTAATTATCTTTGTGGTCTTAGTTTTGGTATTTCCTTCAATATATTTGCCTATGGCCACAATTGTAACCACCATAGCTGCCGTTTCAAAATATAAGTTATAGTTATTATAGCCAGCATTTATCTTAAATAGAGCCCATATTGAATATAGATAAGATACGCTGCTTGATAAGGAGACAAGCGAGTCCATATTAGGGCTTAAATGAAACAACGATTTAAAGCCTGAAATATAGTAGCGTTTATAGATTATTAAGATAATAGTACACAATATTAGTTGCATAACATCCTTATAACTTAAGCCAACCATCATCATATGATCTATTTCATTTTCCATGTTCATAGAACTCATTGAAAAATACATCAATAAAGCACATAAAATAATTGAAATAATTAACCTTACTTTATCTTTATTAACTGTTTTTTCTTTAGTTAGAAGTAGCTTATATCCAGCATCATCCACTACCTTAGCTAAAGCTTCTTCATTTATCTTATTTTCATCAAAGTTAACTATGACTTCGTTCTCCAAAAGATTTACGACAGCGCTATTTACGCCATCGCATTTATTCAATGCCTTTTCGACATTTCCTTTGCATATAACGCAAGTCATACCTTTGACTTCATATGTCTTTTCCATGTATAACCTCCATACCCCTGTAGGGTATCTTCATTATATGATATGTATTATTAAAGTCAATATCTTAAGTTATAATAAGAACATGAAAAGTGCCTTATATCTTAAAAGTGTTTATAGCTTATTAAGCAGCATGTGTGAAGTTAATAAGAGTGTTGTAAAAGCTAAAAAAATGGGCTATAACGCTCTAGCGATAGTTGATAAAAATGTATTGTTTGCCAGTGCTTCTTTTCATAAGGCGTGTAAAAAAGAAGGTCTAAAAGATATCTATGGACTAGAATTTGATATCAAAATTGAAGACCGCATTTTTCCTTTGATACTATATGCTAGAAATGATGAAGGCTATTTAAATTTAGTAAAGTTATCTTCTTATATTTGTAATAATGAAATAAATTATATTGATTTAGACGTGCTTAATAAATATCGTGAAAATAATCTACTAGTTGTCTTATCGGACAATTGTCCTTTAACAATCGTTTATGAACAAAAAGGTGATATTGATAAGTGCCTTAACTATCAAGAAAGAATCTTTGGTGATTACTATTTGGGTTTAGTAGATCATAATATTGTAAGCAATATAAACCGTGATGAACATTTAAGAGATGTATATGCTAGACATAATTTAAAAACTATTGCCTTACCTCGCATATATTATTTGGAAAAAGAAGATTATAAAGAATTTGAAATATTAAAGTGTATTAGAGATAAGAGAACTTTAGATAAGAACACTTACTATGAAGTAGGAAGACATATTTTAAATGATTATGAGCTAAAGGAACTTTATAGTATTGATGAATTAAATAATGCGGATAAGTTTGCGCAGTTATGTAATGTAGAGTTTAACTTTAAAACAAGTTTGCCTTCTTATAAGACGCCAAATAATGTTTCAAGTAAGGATTATTTAATTGCCTTATGTAGGGAAGGACTAAAAAGAAGGCTAAAAAATAATATTAGTGATGCATATAGGAAAAGATTAGAGTATGAGCTTAGTGTAATTATTAAGATGCACTTTGAAGACTACTTTTTGATAGTCTATGATTTTATTTTATATGCCAAAAAAAGAGGAATAATTGTAGGACCTGGAAGAGGCAGTGCAGCTGGGTCTTTGGTTTCATATTGTCTTGGCATAACGGAAATTGATCCTTTAAAGTATGGATTACTTTTTGAAAGATTCTTAAATCCTGAAAGAATATCAATGCCTGATATTGATACCGATTTTCCTGATGATAAAAGAGATGAAGTAGTAGCTTATGTAAAAGAAAAATATGGCATTGATCATGTTGCCCATATTATTACTTTTGGAACGCTTAAGGTTAAACAAGTTTTAAGGGATGTAGGCAGAGCCTTAAATTATCCAAGTAGTGAAATTGATGCTATATGTAAGCTTGTTCCTTTTGCCTATAGTGATTCCTTAATGAAGGCTTATGAGAATGTTCCCTTATTTAAACAAAAGATAGAAAGCGAAGAAAGATATCGCTATTTATTTAAAGTATCTTTAAAACTAGAAGGTTTTCCTCGTCATTTATCTACTCATGCAGCCGGCATTGTTTTTTCAAGTAAAAAGCTTGATGAAGTAGTACCAACAATAAAGGTTGAAAATGATTTAAATTCAACGCAATATACAGCTGAATTTCTTGAAGAAATGGGTCTTATCAAAATGGACTTTTTGGGTCTTAGAAATTTAGGTATAATTGCCGAAATTACAGATGAAATAAAGAAAGATAATATAAATTTTAATATCAATAATATTCCTTTAAATGATGAAAAGACTTTTAAACTTATTAGAGATGTAGAACTATTAGGTGTGTTCCAGCTTGAATCAAGCGGCATGATGAATCTTGCGCGTAAGATGTCACCAAATTCTTTTGAAGAATTAAGTATGATGATAGCTTTATTTAGACCAGGGCCTATGGAAAATATTCCTGAGTTTTTACAAAATCGTAAAAATCCTTCGAGAATCACTTATTTAGTAGAAGAATTAAGACCTATATTATCGGAAACTTATGGCATTATCGTTTATCAAGAACAAATTATGTTGATTGCTAGAAAACTAGCTGGTTTTAGCTTAGGCAAGGCCGATTTATTAAGAAGGGCGATGTCTAAAAAGAAGGCTGCCGAACTAGAAAAGCTAAAGCCTGAATTTGTGAATGGTTGTATTAAGAATGGCTATAAAGAAGATATCGCCTTAAAACTATATGATTTGATATTAAAGTTTGCCAACTACGGTTTTAACAAGTCACATTCTATTGCCTATGGTCTAGTAGCTTATAAGATGGCCTATTTAAAGGCTAACTATCCATTATATTTTTATAAGGCTTTATTAAATGGAACAATTGGCTCTAGTGCTAAGACTTTTGATTATATTAAGGAATGTAAGAAGCGCAATATAAAAATAGCTGGTATTTCCCTTAATCATTCTTTATCTTTATATAAAATCGAAAACGATGAAATCATAATGCCTTTTACAATATGTAAAGATGTAGGCTATACAAGTAGTGAGAAAATTGTCTTAGATAGAAAAGAAAATGGATTATTTAAAGATTATGTAAGCTCTATTTATCGCCTCGTTTATGCAGGCGTTGATAAGGGTGTATTATTAAATCTAATTTGTGCAGGAGCCTTTGATGAGTTCGGCATGAGTTGTAATTCAATGATGACATCTTTACCTACCACGATTGACTTTGTGCATACCAAGACACCAGGCATTAACATTTTTAATAACTTAGATGATGGTCCGGTTATTAAAGATGTTTTAGATAATAAACAAGTTAGGGCTGAGTATGAGAAGAATGTACTAGGCTTTTATTTCTCTTTTAATCCATTGTTAGATATAAAAAATAAATATAATATTAATACTCTTTCGCTAAATGAAATTGGCAATAATTTTGGTTATCAAAAGGGCTTTGGTATGATTAAAAGGATTAAACGTCATAAGACTAAAAATGGAGAAATGATGGCGTTTGTCGATGTATATGATGATAGTGGAGATATTTCGGTTGTCATTATGCCAAACTTATTTAAGCTAAATGAAGAGGGCTTAATGAATAGTAAATATATTTACTTTGAGGGTAATGTTGATAGAGTATCTAGCATATTAGCGAAGAAGATAGAGGTTTTAAAATGAAAATATTGATAGTTGATGATGAAGTTAGAATTAGAGAAGTTGTTAAGGAATATGCTAGAGTAAATGAATTTGAATGTGATGAAGCAAGTGATGGCTATAAGGCTATTGAACTAGCTTTAAACAATGATTATGATTGTATTCTTTTAGATATTATGATGCCTAATTTAGATGGCTTTAGTGCTTGCAAGAAGATAAAAGAAAACAAGGATGTGCCAATAATTATGTTGTCGGCTAGAACTGAGGAAGAAGATAAATTGTTTAGTTTTGGCATGGGTGTTGATGATTATGTAACAAAGCCTTTTTCGCCAAAAGAGTTAATGGCTAGAATCAAAGCTGTTGCCTTGCGCAATAAGAAAAAGACAACGGATAAGTTTGTTTATAAAGGCTTAACCGTTGATTTTGATGCCTACAATGTTTATATCGATAATAAGATTGTTGATATGACACCAAAGGAAAAGGAATTACTATTTTATCTAATTGAGAATAAGAATATTGCCTTAGACCGTGAAAAAATTTTAAAGGCGGTATGGAAAGTAGAATATTTTGGTGATGATCGTAGCGTTGATACACATATTAAGATGCTTAGAAAGTCACTTGGTGAATATCGTGATTTAATTAAGACGGTTAGAGGAATGGGGTATAAATTTGAAGTTTAATTTCAAGGGAATTAAATTTAAAACTTGGATTTATTTCTTTGTTTTTTCGATAGTTATCTTAAGTTTACTAGGAATATTACTAGTAGCTTTTATTAAACCCTATTATCGGGAAAACCGTATTACGACCATTGATACAATCGTTAAAACGATTCAAGATGAGCTTTTATTAAATAAAACAAGTGAGAAGGCTATAAAGGATGTTGATAGACTAATAAATGGTAATAATGCTTGTGCTTTAATCTATAACTCTAATTCATATGAAGTATATAGTGCCGACTCATTAGGTGAGCTTTGTGCCTTAAATGAGGATATTGAAATAGATGATCAAACAATTAATATTGTTAAGGAACCTAAAAAATTTATCACGATGTTAAATAATAATGGTTCTATTCAAACTATCACCATATCTAATAGTTCAGGACTTGAAATGTTAATTTATGCTAAAAAGATAAGTATTAATTTAACTAATTATTATCTAGTAATTAATACACCTCTTGAACTTTTAGAATCATATGTTGATTTTATTATGCGTCAATATCTTTTTATTGCGATTGTGATTATTATTGTTGCCCTAGTGGCTTCCTTTATATTGGCTAATAGAATTAGTATGCCTATTGTTAGAATGCAAAAAGAGGCTAGTAAATTAGCTTCAGGAGACTATGATATTGAATTTAAAAATGATGATTCTTATAGTGAAATAAATGCTCTAGCTAATACTTTGGATGATGCGACCGATAAGTTATCAAAGATTAACGAATTACGTAAGGATTTGATTGCTAATGTCTCACATGACTTAAAGACACCAATTACTTTAATTAGATCTTATGCGGAAATGATAAAGGATATATCTGGTGATAATCCCATTAAAAGAAATGAACATCTAGATGTCATAATTGAAGAAAGTGAATATTTGACTAAACTAATTAATGATATGCAAGAGTATTCTAAGATGCAGGCTGGTTATATTGAACTTGTTAAAAGTAACTTTGATTTAAAGACTTGTACCAACAATGTAATTAGCTTATTGGATGGTTTAATCAAAGAAAGAAATATAACTCTTAATAAGAACTTGAAGAGTGTTATTGTTTATGGTGATGAATTAAAAATTCAAAGAGTAATTTATAATTTCTTATCTAATGCGATTAAATATTCTAGTGATAATACTTTAATTGAAATAAACATTATTGATCATGAAGATTATGTAAGATTTGAGGTTAAAGATGAAGGTGATGGCATAAGTGAAGAGATGCTTCCTTATGTATGGGATAGATATTATAAAATAGATAAGAAATTTAGAAGGAATGAGAATTCAACAGGTTTAGGTCTTGCGATAGCTAAGGCGATACTGGAAGCCCATAAGGCTAAGTATGGTGTTGTATCAAAGCTTAATGAGGGTTCCACTTTCTATTTTGAACTATCAAAGGATTATGATTATGAGACAGAATGATTATTTAAAATATATTAATTATCCAATTGTACAAGACTCAGAAATGTTTAAAGTTAATTCAGATACGGCCGCATTAGGAATGTTTCTTGACGATTTAAAGGGCAAGAGTGTTCTAGATTTAGGAACTAATAATGGGGCCTTACTTTTATATGCACACCATCATCATGCAGGAGAACTAATAGGTGTTGATATCTTTAAGGAACCACTAGAATTAGCGGATATCAATATTAAACAATATACAGATAACTATAAGCTTATAAATTCTCGTATACAGGATTTGGATATTCCTAAGGTTGATGTAGTAATATGCAATCCACCTTTTTTTGAGATGGGTAATGTAAGAAGTAATAAGTTTTATAAGACAGCGATGTTTGAGGAAACGTTACCTTTAGATGACATGTTTAAGGCTTTTAGAAAGAATATGAAGGATAATGGAGAAGTATATACGCTTTATCCTGCAGAAAGATTCCCCGAACTTTATAATATGTGTCTAAAATATAAATTAAAGATTATGAAGATGGTCTTTGTGCATGATGATAAAAGACCTTATGCTTCTAGGGTTATAATAAAACTTAAGATTGGTCCAATGACTAAATTAAGAGTTTTAAAGCCAATCATAATTAAAAACGGTGATTTTAAGTAGGAGGGGATTTTATGACAAAGAAAAAGCAAAATAACAAATCGAAGTATATTCTTGTTGGAGTGTTAGCTTTCTTGGTTATTTTTGGATTGGTGATTATCTTATGTGATCCATTTTCTTGGTTTAAGAAACAAGAAGATAATGGCACAATAGATACTACACCTACTGCGGAAAGTGAAGTAGACAATGAAGAGAAGGCAAAGGTTGAACAATTGTGGAAAGATAATAGCGCTATTAATGGTGACTATATTGGCACAATTGAATTCGAATCAGGACTAATAAGTCAACCTTTTGTGCAAGGAAGTGATAACTCGGTTTATTATCGTACTAATTGGAAAACAATGGAATATGATATTGAGGGAACAGTTTTCCTTGATTCAGCTAATACACTAGATGATCAAAATTTAATTTTAATTGGTCACTATGTTTATGAGAGTTTAGATTCTACTAGAACCCATATGTTTACACCTTTAGCTAAACTTATTGATCAAAACAATTATGAAGACAATAAGTATGTAAAACTATATCTAGAAAATGAAGTAAGGGAATATGAAATAGCTTATGTTTATTATTGCCAACTTATTTTTGATGAATATAATGGTGAATCTTTCTACTATACAGAAGATGGCTATGAATTCTATATACCTAACTATACTGAAGAGATGTTTGATAATTACATTAGCACAATAAAAGAAAATGCTTTCTATGATACAGGTGTTGATGTAGATTATAAAGATAAGATTTTAACTCTTCAAACATGCGTTGAAAATAGAGATGATTTAAGAGAAATTGTCGTTTTAAAAGAAATTAGCCGCGTATCATATGGTGAATAAGATGAAGACTAAAGATGTTGTGATTATCGCTTTATGTGCTGCCATATTATCGGTATTGGCTCCCTTATCAATACCGCTTGCAGGTAAGGTTCCTATTTCTTTAGCAACTTTTGTGGTTATGCTTATAGGCTTATTACTAGGTCCTAATAAGGGTCTTTTAGTAGTTCTTGTTTATATCATTTTAGCTTTTATTGGTTTGCCAATAATGTCTGGCTTTACAGGTGGGGCCGCAAAACTATTGGGAGCTACCGGAGGCTATGTATTTGGCTATTTGCCTTTAATTTATTTAACGGGCTTATTTGGTTATAAGAAAAGTATAGGAAATAAAGTACTTGGCATGCTTATTGGAACAATTGTGTTGTATGGCTTTGGCACAGCATGGTTTGTCTATTATACAAAGATGGATTTAAAGGCTGCATTACTAGCTTGTGTAGTTCCTTTCTTAATTGGCGATGCTTTAAAGATGATTGTTTGCATATTACTTGAGGGCAAACTTTCAAAATTGTTTGAAAAATACTACAATTGATTGTTTCTATTTGTGAATAAAATAATATAATAATTATTGGAAGCGTTTTCTTTTTAGAAAACCAGGAGGAATGAAAATGAAAAATATAAATCTTGAAGAATATGGTATCTTGGGTACTACTGAAGTAGTTTATAATCCAAGCTATGATTTACTTTTCAAGGAAGAAACTAATCCTGAATTAGAGGGCTATGAGAAAGGCAAGTTAACTGAACTTGGTGCGGTTAATGTTATGACTGGTATCTATACTGGTAGATCGCCTAAGGATAAGTATATCGTTGTAGATGAAAATTCTAAGGATACTGTATGGTGGACTAGCAAAGAATATCCAAATGATAACCATCCAATGAGTGAAGAAACTTGGAAGGCTGTTAAGGATATCGCTAAAAAAGAATTAAGTAATAAGAGATTATTTGTGGTGGATGCATTCTGTGGCGCTAACAAAGACACAAGAATGGCTGTTAGATTTATCGTTGAAGTTGCTTGGCAAGCGCATTTTGTAAAGAATATGTTTATTAAGCCAACTGAAGAAGAACTAGAAAATTTCAAGCCTGACTTTGTTGTTTATAACGCTAGTAAGGCAACAGTTGAAAACTATGAAGAACTTGGCTTAAATTCTAAGACTTGTGTAGCATTTAATATCACTTCTAAGGAACAAGTTATCATCAATACTTGGTATGGTGGCGAAATGAAGAAGGGTATGTTCTCTATGATGAACTACTATCTACCTTTAAAGGGTATGGCTAGTATGCATTGTAGTGCAAATACTGACTTAAATGGTGAAAATACCGCTATCTTCTTCGGCTTATCAGGTACTGGTAAGACTACCTTATCAACCGATCCTAAGCGTCTATTGATTGGCGATGATGAACATGGATGGGATGATAATGGTGTATTTAACCTAGAAGGTGGTTGTTACGCTAAGGTTATTAACCTTGATAAAGAATCTGAACCAGATATTTATAATGCAATCAAACGTGATGCATTACTTGAAAATGTCACTGTAAGTGATGAGGGTAAGATTGATTTCGCTGATAAGAGCGTAACTGAAAACACACGTGTTTCTTATCCAATCAATCACATTAAGAATATAGTAAGACCTATTTCTAGCGCACCTAGTGCTAAGAGCGTTATTTTCTTAAGTGCTGATGCCTTTGGTGTACTTCCTCCAGTATCTATTCTTACTCCAGAACAAACTAAGTATTACTTCTTAAGTGGTTTTACTGCTAAACTCGCTGGTACGGAAAGAGGAATTACTGAACCTACGCCAACATTTAGTGCATGTTTTGGCCAAGCTTTCCTAGAGCTTCATCCTACAAAGTATGCAACTGAACTAGTTAAGAAGATGGAAAAAACAAATGCTAAGGCATATCTAGTTAATACTGGTTGGAATGGTAGCGGTAAGCGTATTTCTATCAAAGATACTCGTGGTATTATCGACGCTATCTTAAATCATGATATTGATAGTGCTCCTACAAAAAAGATTCCTTACTTTGACTTTGAAGTACCAACTGAACTAAAAGGTGTTGATACAAATATTCTAGATCCTAGAGACACATATAGCGATCCTAAACAATGGGATGATAAGGCAAGAGACTTAGCTTCTAGATTTATTAAGAACTTTAAGAAATATGAAACTAATGACGAAGGTAAGGCTTTAGTTGATGCTGGACCTAAACTATAAGAGGTAAATATGGTTAGAATTGTTGAAACATCAGTGCGTGATGGCCATCAATCATTATTCGCTACAAGAATGACAACTAAAGAAGTTGTTGATCTTTGTAAGATATATGAAAACGTTGGCTATTATGCGATTGAAGTTTGGGGTGGTGCAACTTTTGACTCTTGTATGCGTTTTCTAAATGAAGACCCATGGGAAAGATTAAGAGAAGTTAGGAAAGTTTGTAAAAACACTAAACTACAAATGTTATTTAGAGGGCAAAACATTCTAGGTTATCGTCATTATTCTGATGATGTAGTAGATATGTTTTGTAAGAAATCTATTGAAAACGGTATCGATATCATTAGAGTATTTGATGCCTTAAATGATTTAAGAAACTTAAAGACAGCTGTTACTTCTACTAAAAAGTATGGTGGTGAATGCCAAATCGCTTTATCTTATACAACAAGCCCTGTTCATACAGTAAGCTATTATGTTGAGTTAGCTAAAGAAGTTGAAAAACTTGGTGCTGATTCAATTTGTATTAAAGATATGGCTGGTGTCTTAACACCAAATGATGCAACTGAATTATTTACAGCTTTAAAGAAAGAAATAAAGATTCCTTTAGAGCTACATTCGCATTGCACAGCTGGAATATGTGAAATGACTTATATGGCCGCTATTAAAGCTGGTGTTGATATTGTGGATACATCTTTATCTCCTTTATCAAATGGCACTGCTCAGCCATCAACACAAGCATTATGTTATGCCTTAAAGGATAGTGAATATGATCCTAAGTTAAACATGGATGAAATGCATAAGGCTGAACCAATCATGACGGATATTGTTAATAAATATGTCAAGAATGGTTTATTAAATCCTAAGTCATTCCAAGTTAATCCTAATATTTTAACTTATCAAGTACCTGGTGGTATGTTGTCTAATATGATTAAACAATTAACTGACCAAGGTGCTATGGAAAGATATGAGGAAGTGTTAAGGGAAATTCCTAAGGTAAGAAAAGACCTAGGCTATCCACCACTTGTTACGCCTATGTCACAAATGGTTGGCACACAATCTGTATTGAATGTCTTAAATGGTGAAAGATATAAGATGTGTGTAAAGGAAGTAAAAGACTATTTACTTGGTAAGTATGGTAAATCTCCTGCTGAAGTAAATGAAGAAGTAAAGAAAAAGATTATAGGTGATCAAGAGCCTATAACTTGTCGTCCTGCGGATTTATTGAAGCCTGAATTTGAAGAAATGAAGGAAAAATATAAAGATATCGCAAGATGCGATGAAGATGTATTGTCTTTAGCTTTATTTGAAGGTGTTGCGACTGATTTCTTAAAGAAAAAATATGGTCTAGTACCACAAGAAGAAACTGAAGAATTTGAATTGTTTGTTTAGGGTGATAAAAAATGTTAGATGGATTTACAAAATATGATTATTTAACAGGTGGTATTGTTGCGATAGTGGCGATATTAATGGTGTTTATAATTCTGATTCTTATTATTTTTTTAACTGAGCTTGTTGCGAAAGCTCTAAAGGGCGAAGAAAAAGAAGAAGTAGAAGAAAGCGTTGTGACACCTGTTACAAGTAATCCGGTTACAAGACTTGACTTAAATGATGAAAATGCTACAGTAGCAGCGCTTGTTGCCAGCATTGATTATCGTTTAAAAAATAAGACTAATGTAAGAGTAGTAAGTATAAGAGAGGTTAAATAAATGAAGACTTATAAAGTAAAAGTAAATGGCAAAGTTTATGAAGTTGAACTTGAAGAAGTAAAAGAAGGCGAAGGACATGTCGAAGCACCAAAGGCAGAAGCAAGTGCTCCAGTAAGCGATGGCGCAAATGTTATTAAGGCTCCTATTGCTGGCAAAGTATTAGATGTTAAGGTTTCTGTTGGTGATGTAGTTAAAAAAGGTCAAACCGTTGCAATTATTGAAGCTATGAAACTAGAAAACGAAATTCAATCTGGCTTTGATGGCAAGGTTGTTGAAGTTAAAGCTAATAAGGGTAGTCAAGTTAAGAATGGCGATGCATTAATCGTTCTAGGTTAATTTATGGATATCGGAGTATTCTTAAAAGAATTTCTAGCTTCTACTGGCATTGCGAATTTCTTTACGGGCAATGGTTGGATGAATCTAGTGATGATTCTTATTGGCTGTGTGTTTCTTTATTTAGCATTAAAGAAAGGCTTTGAGCCATATTTATTGATTCCTATTTCATTTGGCATCATCTTAGTAAACTTATTACCTGAAATATATATTACTTATAATGATGCGGGTGAAATTGTTTCTAGAGGGCTACTTGGTTATTTACACTTAGGTGTAGAATGCGAGTTATATCCTTGTTTGATTTTCTTAGGTATTGGTGCTACAACGGACTTTGGACCACTTATTGCTAATAAGAAAACAATGTTACTCGGAGCTGCTGCTCAAATTGGTATCTTCGTTGCCTTCTTTGGCGCATTATTCTTGGGATTTAATTTCTATGAAGCTGCTTCAATCGGTATCATTGGTGGTGCTGATGGACCTACTGCTATTTTGACAAGTAATAGACTTCTAACAATTTCTGGTTCTACACAATATTTGGCTCCTATTGCCTTAGCTGCTTATTCATATATGGCGCTAGTTCCAATTATTTTCCCTCCAATTATTAGAGGTTTAACTACTAAACAAGAAAGACTTGTTAAGATGGAACAATTAAGAACTGTTTCTAAGAAAGAAAAGATCTTATTCCCAATTGTAATTACTTTGATTGTTTCACTAATCGTTCCAAGCGCTACACCACTTATTGGCTGTCTAATGCTTGGCAACTTAATTAAAGAATGCGGTGTTGTTCCCAACTTAACTGAAACTGTATCAAATGCACTACTTTACATTTGTACAATTTTACTTGGTTTATCAGTTGGTGCAACCGCTCAAGGTACAAGCTTCTTAACTTTACAAACATTATCAATCTTCGCACTTGGTATCTTTGCCTTTGTAGTTGCAGCTGCCTTTGGTATATTAGGTGGCAAGGTGATGTGTAAATTAAGCCATGGAAAAGTTAATCCAATGATTGGTGCAGCTGGCGTTAGTGCTGTTCCTATGGCTGCTAGAGTTGTTCAAAAAGAAGGTCAAAGAGAAGATCCTAGCAACTTCTTACTAATGCATGCAATGGGACCTAATGTTGCCGGCGTTATTGGCTCAGCTATCGCAGCTGGTATCTTACTTACTATATTTGGTTAATTATGAATTCTATCCACTTTGAAATTATTGATTCTACAAATACTTACTTGAAACAAAATTATAAAAACTTAGATAATTTTACTTTTGTGAGTGCTGATTTTCAAAGTGCTGGTAGAGGTAGAAATAATCGTAATTGGAAAAGCGAAAAGGGTGAAAACTTACTCTTTTCGCTTTTAATTAAAGATGAATCACTGATAAAAGAATTTAAATCATTATCAATTATCAGTGCTTTATCTGTAATTGAAGCTATTAATCTAGATAATTTAAGTATTAAATGGCCAAACGATGTATACTACAAAGATAATAAATTAGTGGGTATTCTCCTAGAATCTGTAAGTACAGATAAACTAGATTGCTTGATAATTGGCATCGGTATTAATGTTAATCAAAAAGAATTTGTGGGTGAATACAAAAGAGAACCTACTTCTTTATGTAAGATATTAAATAGGGATGTTGATATAAATTCATTAAAAGAGAAAGTATATAAAAGAATAGAACACAATTTTAATTTAGTTAAAGAAAATCATGACTTTTATGATGAAATCTCTAATCTTGATTATCTTAAAAATAAGGAAGTATGTGCTGAAATCAATAGTGAAGTGAAAGATATAAAGGTACTAGGTATAAACAGAGATTATTCTTTAAGAGTAAGAGCCGATAATAAAACACTTGATTTAGAGTCAGGAGAGATAACTTTTCACATATAATTTTAAATTTTTTATCAAATATAATCAAAATATAACCAGAGATGAGTATAATAACCTAGTAAAAAATAAATAAGGGGCTCAGTATGAATGGTAAAAAGTGTTTTTTAAGTGATGTTTTAAAGAAACAATTAAGTGTTATATTGTCTTTATTGATGTTATTTACAAACTTTGGCATATATAGTATTAATGCTGAAGAAAGCGATGATGAAGAAGGCCTATCTTTAGCTTCAGAAAGATACTATACAGCTGATTTTACAGCTAAATTTGAAAATTCAGAAGTTGCTTGGTATGCTTGGAAAGCTGGCGATGATTTATCTAATCTAACCAAGGATGATTTACATATTATCAAAAACAATGGTGATAAGGTAACTGTTGATGAATATAATACTGCTAGTAAAAGTGGCTATCTAGTATTCTTTGTAAAGCCTAATGATAACTATTTGTTTACTGGCTTAGGCGCAGCTGGAAATGGTGATTATTATATTGTTGGATCAGGTGAATATGGAAATATCGCTTCTTGGCTTAATACTCATTTAGTTGAAGTGGCTAAAGAAGCTGGCTATATTGGCGTATTTGGTTATAGTGCACAAGGTTCAAATAAATCAGGCGATTTTAGCGTAATTGCTCAATCTCCTGATATGACAATTACTGCTGAACCCAATAAAGCCAACGATATTGTTGAAGGCGAAGAAATTACTTTTACTGTAACAATTACGCCTATTAAAACAGAATCTAAAAAAGATGTAGTATCTGGTGTAACAATTAATTCAGCTACTATAAATGGAAATACAATTGATGTAGCGAATAATATAACAACACCTGAAGCTCAAAGTGATGGCACTTATGTTAGCACTTTCACTTATATTGCAACTAAAGAAGATTGCGAAAATGAAACAATCGAATTAAAAGTTAATGGAACAGTCACATATAAATGTTCTACTGGAATGAATAATGGTGGTACTTCTGTTACTACTGCAACAATTACTAAGGATGCTTCTACTACTTGTAATATCGCGAAGAAAGCACAAGTTACTTATAAATTTGAATCGGCAACAAGTGGTAAAGAACTTCCTTTAGAAGTATATAATTTACGCCCAGAAGATATTAATGAGTATGTTGTTGGTACAAGTGTAAATGCACTTACAGTTTCTACGACTAGAGTTGATGTTGATAATGAAAATGAACATGGTTATTGGACATTTAAAGGTTGGGATGCATCTTTTAAAACAATGAGTGAAGACGGCATTACTTTTACTGGTGAATGGAAATGGACTAAAAAGAATGGAACAGTAGGCTATTATTTATCATTAAGTAATGCTACTTGGGAAATTCCCGAAGGTGTATATCAAACAATTGATAATAAGCTTACTAAGTATTTCTATAATAAAAAATTTGTAAATGGAGATAAGTTTACGGTTACTAGCAATGTCCCAACTGCTGATGGGTATGCATTTATTGGCTGGCTGGATAAAGAAAGAGATGGCAAAGAAGCAGAGATTTGTAATGCTGGTAAGGAACTAACATATCTTTATGATAATAAAAAAGCAAAAACTTATACTTTAGATGCATTGTGGGCAAATATATCGGTTAGTGATACTGAAACTACATATGACGGAAAAGCACATACAATTGGTGATGTTTCCTTAGCGATCAATCAAGGTACTGATTTAAAAGATGAGTATGTAAAACAAGCAAAAGCTTTAATAACTGAAGATAAAACTTCAATTAGATATTCTATTGATGGCGTAAATTGGATAGAAGAAAAGCCTGCTTTTACTGATGCAGGAACATATACTGTTTATGTAAAGGAAAGTGTAGTATTAGGTGGCGAGACTGTTGAAATAGCAGGCCAAGGAACCGTTACAATTAACAAGCGCAATGTGACTTTAACAAGTGAAAGTGCTTCTAAAGCGTATGATGGAACAGCTTTAGAAAAGAATACCGTTACTGTAAGTGGTGATGGTTTTGTTGAAGGCGAAGTAAGCGATATTAAGGCTACCGGTACTGTTACAAGTGTAGGTAAAGTAGACAATACAATTGCTTATACAAAGAATGATAGTTTTAAAGATAATAACTATGAAATCACTGAAAACGTTGGTAAACTTGAAGTAACAGCTCAATCTATTAATCCAGATGATGATAAGTATGTTGGAATTGTAGTTGGTAATCTAAATGATGTAACTTACAATGGCTTAAATCAAGAACAAGTTCCTAGTGTTACTGATAAAGAAGGAACTGCTTTAACAAAAGATAGTGACTATACTATTAGCTTTAGCGGTGATACTATAAACGTCGGAACTGTTACAGTTACTATAAAGGGTATCAATAACTATATAGGTATCGTCACTAGAACTTACAACATTAATAAAGCACCATTATTTATCTCTACCGCTTCAGCTAGCCGTGAATATACTGGCGAAAAATTGACTGACGGTATTAAAGAGATTAAAGGCTTGGTGAATAATGAAATATTAGTTGTTAATAGCGATGCATCTATAACTAACTTTGGTAAAGTGGATAATACTTATACTATTGATTGGGATAATAGCAGTGCTAAACAATCGAATTATGATATTAGTGATAAGCTTGGCACTTTAGAAGTTGCCAAGAAGAAAGTAGCTATTACTAGTGGATCTGCTTCAAGAGTTTATAATAAAGAAACTTTAACTAATAATGAGATAACAGCTGTTGGTTTTGTTGAAGGTGAAGGCGCTACCTATAATGTTACGGGTAGACAATTAAATGTTGGTTCTAGTGAAAATGAATTTACTTATACTTTAAATGAAAATACTTTAGCTGATAATTATGATATTGAGGTTAAGTATGGAACACTTGAAGTAACAAACGCTAATGATGTTGTAGTAACTATTAAGGGTAATACTTATGAAACAACTTATGATGGTAAAAGCCATGAAGTTTCCAACTACACATATACAATTACTGAAGGTAGTACTTATAGTGAAGATGACTTTAAGTTTAATGGCAAAACAACTACAGTAAGTGGCACTGATGCAGGAACTTATAGCTTAAACTTAAAGTCTGGTCAATTTGAAAATTTAAATTCAAATTATAATGTAACTTTCGTTGTTGAAAATGATACGACTTTATATATCAAGCAAAGGGAATTAACTTTAACTAGTGGTTCTGATGAAAAAGTATATGATGGAAGTGCTTTAACTAAGGATATTGTAATTGTAACTGAAGGAAGTTTTGTGGATGGCGAAGGCTTTAGTTATATAACTAGTGGTAGTCAATTAAATGTTGGTTCTAGTCAAAATAAATTCACTTATTCATTAAATGACAATACAAAAGCTAATAACTATAAAATCAAAACAGAAACCGGTACTTTAAAGGTTACACCAGTTATTGATGAAGTAGTCGTTACTATTAAAGGAAACAGTGATAGCGTTAAATATGATGGCCAAACACATAGTGTTTCAGGTTATATAGTAACTAGTATTAGTAATGATTTATATAAAGAAACTGACTTTAGCTATAATGGTTCAACTTTAATTGAAGGTAAGAACGCTGATACATACTATATTGGTTTAGCTGAAGATAAGTTTGAGAATACTAATAGCAATTTCACTAACGTTAGATTTGTTGTAGAAGATGGAAGTTTAACTATTTCTAAAAGAGCAGTTAAGTTAACTAGTGCATCTGATTCAAAAGTATATGATGGAACAGCTTTAACTAATAATGAGATTACTGTAAGTGAAGACGGCTTTGTAAGTGGTGAAGGTGCTACATATGAAGTTACAGGTAGTCAAACAAATTATGGTTCTAGTAAGAATGTATTTACATATTCTTTAAATACTAATACTTTAGCTTCTAACTACGAAATTAGTAAAGAAGAAGGCGACTTATCAATTACTAAGGTCGATGAAGTGATTGTAACTATCAAAGGACATACTGATAGTAAAAAATATGATGGCCAAGAAAAAACGGTAAGTGGTTATGATGTTTCAATAACCGCTGGCAGCTTATATAAGGAATCAGACTTTACTTTCACTGGCATTTCAACTATCAATGAATCAAATGCTGGAACATATTATATGGGCTTAAGCGAAGACAATTTCACTAACAACAACGAAAACTTCGATTCAGTTAAGTTTGTTGTTGAAGATGGAAGTCTAACTATTTCAAAAAGAGATGTTATCTTAAGTAGTGCTAGTGATTTTAAAACTTATGACGGAACTGCTTTGGCAAATTCTACCGTTACTATTGTTGGTGATGGATTTGTAGACGGCGAAGCTATTGCATACGCTAATGGTAGTGTTACCGATAAGGGATCTGTTACAAATACAATTGTGATCCAAAAGAGTGATTCTTATAATGATAATAACTATAATGTAACAATCGAAAAAGAGGGTACTTTAACTATTGACGAAGCGCCTTTAACAGTTATTACTTATTCAAATAAGAAAACATATGATGGCAAACCAATTACTGCAGGCGGTAAGATTGAAGGCTTAGTTAATAATGAAACCGCAAGTATAGAAGTTAATTCTTCTAGAACTGATGTTGGAGAAACAACTAATGATTCTTATGTTATTAACTGGGGAAGCGCAAAAGAGTCTAATTATAAGATTGTAACTGAAGGTTTTGGAACTTTAACTGTTAGTAGAAAAACAATTGTTGTAACTACTGACAGTGCATCTAAAGAATATGATGGAAAAGCATTAACAGCTGGAGGAAGTATTTCTGGATTAGAAAATAGTGAAACGGTAACTTTTAAAACTGTCGGTTCGCAAACTGAAGAAGGTAGCTCTACAAATAAATACTCATTAGTATGGAATGGCACTGCTAAGGAAGGTAACTATAAAGTTGAAGAAAAACTTGGAACGCTAACCGTAACTAAAAAGGCTAACCCAAGTCCTGATAAGAAAGATGATGGAGATGATGCACCTACACCAACTCCGACTCCAACACCTACCGTTAAACCAGATGTTACACCTTCACCTGTAAGACCTACGCCTACCCCTACTGCAAGTGCAGAGCCTAGTGAAGAAAAGAAGAATTCAGGTTCTACAGTAATTCCTTCCGATAATTCCGATGATGATTCAAACGGAACAATTGATAGTGTAACTATTGATGATGAAACTACTCCAGAATGGGCTACAAGAACTAAACATTGGGCACTTTTAAATCTAATTTGTGCTGTTTCATCACTTCTTCTAGGTATCTTCTTAGTACTATCTAAAAAAGAGAAAGATGACGATGAAGATGAAAATAATGAAAACATTGAGTTAAATAGTGAAGATGAAAATGTTAAACAAGTACGTCACAGTAGATGGAAGGTTGTTGCGATAATAGATGCATTATTATCAATTGTTCTATTTATCTTAACTGAAAATATGGCTCTTCCAATGATACTGGTTGATAATTGGACATTATTGATGTTTGCATTAACACTTATTAATGTTGTGGCAGTTATGTTTGGCAGAAAATTTCATAAACAAGAAGAGGAAGAAGAAACTCAATAATCAAGAAAAGGCCTGAAAAGGCCTTTTATAGAGCACACTTTTCAATTTTAATGTTTTATTTAAAAGAAAATATGATATTATACTAATGTTGTCTCCCATATTGGGTTTCAACCGCACAGAGAAGGTATTTAAGCATAGCACCTTAATGGCGAGTCTATATCAAAGAAAGGAGAATATGATGTACGCAATTATTGAAACAGGCGGCAAGCAACTTAAGGTAGAAGAAGGTTCTGTAATTTACGTTGAAAAGTTAGACGTAAAGGAAGGCGAAACTTATACATTTGATAAAGTTGTAGCTGTTAGTAATGGTGAGTTAAAGCTTGGTACTCCTTATGTAGATGGTGCTAAAGTTACTTGCAACGTTGAAAAACAAGGCAAGGAAAAGAAGATTGTTATCTTCAAGTACAAGTCTAAGAAGGGTACTACTCGTCGTAAACAAGGTCATCGTCAACCTTATACAAAGTTAACTGTTACTAAGATCGCTTAATGATCAAAGTCACTTATAAGATTGTTGATGATAATTACACATATTTAAGTGTAAAAGGCCACGCGAACTTTGATGAGTATGGTAAAGACTTAGTATGTGCAAGTGTTTCCAGTATTATATTCGGTCTAATGAATTGTTTAGATGAATTTACTGGAGTTACGATTAAGGATTTAAAAAATCACATTGAAATTATTAACGATAGTAAGCTAGATGAAGTGAATAACTTCTTTAAACTTACACTAGTTCAACTTAAGACTATTGAAGAGTCTTATGGTGAATTTATCAAAGTAGAAAGGAAATAAGTATATGAAATATATCTTAAATATTCAATACTTCGCTTCTAAAAAGGGTGTTAGTTCTACTAAAAACGGACGTGACTCTCATTCAAAGAGATTAGGTGCGAAGGTTGCCGATGGTCAATTTGCTACTGCTGGTTCAATCATTTACCGTCAAAGAGGTACAAAGATTCACCCAGGTACAAATGTTAAAAAAGGTGGCGACGATACATTATTCTGCACTTGCGATGGCATCGTAAAATACGAACGCCTTGGCAAAGATAAGAAGAAAGTTTCTTGCTATCCTGCTGCTTAAGATCATAAAGGCCTTTGTTAGGCCTTTTATTTTTAAATATTATGCAATTTATAGATAAAGTAAAAATTAAATTAAAAGCTGGAAATGGTGGCAATGGTATTGTTGCTTTTAGACGTGAAAAATATAATCCCTTTGGTGGTCCAATGGGAGGAGATGGAGGAGATGGCTCTTCTATCGTCTTTAAAGTTGATACCAACAAAAGCACATTATTAGATTTACGTTATTCAAAATTAATTAAAGGTGAAAATGGTGAAGATGGTAAATCTAATAATATGTATGGTGAATCTAGAGAAGATGTTATTGTAAGAGTTCCACTTGGTACCATAGTTAAAGATTTAAAGGATAACAGTATTATTGCTGACCTTAATACAATTGATGCGAGTGCCGTAATATGTAAAGGCGGTAAAGGCGGCAAAGGTAATAGGCATTTTGCAACTTCAAGAAATTCTGTTCCTGAAAAGGCTCAACTAGGTGAAGCTGGTGAAGAAAAGGAAGTTGAAGTAGAACTTAAGCTTTTAGCTGATGTAGGTCTTGTAGGTTTTCCAAGTGTAGGTAAATCAACATTATTGTCTGTTGTATCTAAGGCAAAACCCGAAATTGCTGACTATCCATTTACTACCCTTGTTCCTCAACTTGGTATGGTGAAAGTTGATGATAGCTCATTTGTTATGGCTGATTTACCGGGTCTTATTAAGGGCGCCGCTATGGGCAAGGGCTTAGGCCATGAATTCTTAAAACATATTGAAAGATGTCGTCTAATTCTTCATGTAATTGATATGTCTGGTGAATATCGTGATCCTGTTGATGATTATAAAATTATTAATGAGGAGCTTAAACAATATCCAGGTAATCTAGAAAGTAGACCGCAAATTGTCATCGCTAATAAGATGGACGGCGATAACGCAAAAGAAAATCTAGAACGTTTTAAAAAAGCTTATCCTGATATTAAAGTATTTGAAACCATAACTATTCTAAATGAAGGTTTAAAGCCTGTTTTATATGAGATAGTTAAAGAATTAAAAGAATTGCCTGCGTTTGCTTTATATGATGTAAATAAAACAGAAGAAAAAGTTGTTTATACTTATACTCCTGAAGAAGAATTCAAAGTATATAACGAGGGTAATGGCGTGTTTAGAATTGAAAGCGATAAGATTGAAAGACTATTTGCTAGAACAAATCTTAAGGATGAAGAATCAGCGCTTCGTTTCTCTCGTGCTTTAAGTAAGATGAAAGTCGACCAAGCATTAAGAGAAAAGGGCTGTAAGAATGGAGATCAAGTCTTTATTAAAGATTATAGCTTTGAATTTATTGATGATGACGAAGATGAACTATTTGATTAGTTCATCTTTTTTGTATTAAAAAAAGCCACTTTTCAGTGGCTAGTTTATTATAGATCAGCTTTGTTATCGCAACCAAGTACATCAGTAATTTTGTGTTTTACTAATTCCTTGATGTTGTTTCTAGCAGGCTTTAAGTATTCTCTTGGATCGAACTTTTCAGGATGTTCATCGAAGAATTGTCTAATTGTACCTGTCATAGCAAGTCTTAAGTCTGAGTCGATGTTAATCTTACATACAGCCATCTTGCTAGCTTCACGAAGTTGAGATTCAGGGATACCAACTGCATCTGGCATCTTGCCTCCGTGTTCATTGATCATCTTAACGTATTCTTGAGGAACACTAGATGAACCATGAAGTACAATTGGGAAACCAGGAAGTCTCTTAGATACTTCTTCTAGGATATCAAATCTTAGAGGAGGTGGTACTAAGATACCTTCTTCATTTCTTGTACATTGAGCAGGTGTAAACTTGTAAGCACCATGAGAAGTACCGATAGCGATTGCAAGTGAATCACAACCTGTTTCCTTAACAAATCTTTCAACATCTTCTGGACGAGTGTAACTAGAATCTTCAGCAGATACTTTTACATCATCTTCAACACCAGCTAAAGTACCAAGTTCAGCTTCTACTACAACACCATGTGCATGAGCGTATTCAACTACTTTCTTAGTAATAGCGATGTTTTCTTCAAGTGGTTTACTTGAAGCATCAATCATAACAGAAGTGAAACCATCGTCAACACATTCTTTACATGTTTCAAATGAATCACCATGGTCTAAGTGTAAACAAATAGGTAGACCAGTTTCGATTACAGCAGCTTCAACTAGCTTAACAAGATAAGTTCTGTTAGCATAAGCTCTAGCTCCTTTTGAAACTTGTAGGATTACTGGTGCGTTGCATTCTTTTGCAGCTTCAGTAATACCTTGGATAATTTCCATGTTGTTTACATTGAAAGCACCGATTGCATAACCACCATCATATGCTTTCTTAAACATTTCTTTAGTCGTAACTAATGGCATAATTTATTCTCCTTTTTTACCTTTTTCATTATAATACAAAATGCATTTTTGTATTAGCATTTATTATTCATTAAAAGTAATAATTGATATAATATTTGTCATGAGTTTAATAGAAGTAAAAAATTTAAATTTCGCTTATAACGAGGACACAAAAGTTATCAATGATATAAGCTTTAATATTGAAAAAGGTTCTTATGTTACAATCATTGGACACAATGGTAGTGGTAAATCTACTTTGGCCAGACTTCTTATGGGCCTATTAGAAGCTAAAAGCGGTGAGATATATATTGATGGTCTAAAATTAAATGAAGAAAATGTTTATACAATAAGAAATAAAATGGGCATTGTTTTTCAAAATCCTGATAACCAATTTATTGGTTCAACAGTAAGAGATGATATTGCCTTTGGCTTGGAAAATAGACAAGTTAAAAGCGAGGATATGGAAGACATCATTGTAAAGTATGCTAGTATTGTTGGCCTAAGTAATTATTTGGATAAGGAGCCTACAGCTTTATCCGGTGGGCAGAAACAAAGAGTGGCGATTGCCGGTGTTTTGGCTATGCATCCAGATATTATTATTTTTGATGAGGCCACTAGTATGCTTGATCCAAAGGGAAAAAGTGATATCAAAGCTTTAATGCATAGAATTCATGAAGAAAAGAATTATACAATCATTTCTATTACTCATGATATTGAAGAAGTTTTACAAGCTAGTGATTGCATCGTCTTAAATAAGGGTAAAATCTTTATGCACGATGTGCCAAAGGAAGTTTTTAAGCATGCGAAAGAACTTCGTAAGATAGATTTAGATATTCCATTTAATTTAAAAGTAAAGGAAGCTTTTGAAAAAGAGGGAATTAAATTAAAGAATGATGATTTAGATAAGATGGTGGAAGAATTATGCCGATTAAATTCAAAAGCTTAAGTTACATATATGATGAGGGAATGCCTTATGCTTCTAGTGCTTTAGACGATGTTAATCTAGAATTAGTTGAAGGCAAAATTACTGCTATAATCGGTACAACTGGATCTGGCAAGTCTACTCTAGTTGAACATTTAAACGCTTTACTTCTTCCTAGTAAAGGCAGCTTAGAAGTATTTGATTTTAATATTGAAGCTAATAAGAAAAATAAAAATCTTAAGGCCTTAAGACAAGAAGTTGGTCTTGTGTTTCAATTTTCGGAATATCAATTATTTGAAGAAACAATTTTAAAGGATGTAGCTTTCGGGCCAAAAAATTATGGTTTTAGTCAAGAAGAAGCTATTGAAAAAGCTAAGAGTGCTTTAAAGCTAGTTGGCGTTAGTGAAGATAAATATGAGACTTCACCTTTTGATGTTTCGGGTGGCCAAAAAAGAAGAATTGCCATTGCTGGTATATTAGCTTTAGACCCTAAAATGGTTGTATTAGATGAGCCTACGGCTGGACTTGATCCAAAGGGCAGTGAAGAAATTATTCAATTATTTGTTGATTTAAATAAAAAATTAAATAAGACAATCATTATTGTTTCTCATGATAATGAGATGGTTTATAACTATTGCGATAATACCGTTTTAATGTCAAATGGTAAGGTTGTTTATAGTGGCGATACTTTGGAATTATTTAACAATGATAAATGCATTGAAGATTATCATTTAATTAAGCCTCAACTTGTTGATTTAAAGAAAAAGCTTAATGAAAATGGTTTTAATGTACCTACAAATGTTCGTACGATTGAACAATTAGCTAAGTATATTAAAGGAGAAATTAGAAGATGAATAATCTAGTTTTTGGGAAATATATACCTGTTGACTCAATTGTTCATCGATTAGATCCGCGAGCTAAATTAATAGCTTTATTTTTGATGATAATAGCGATATTTGTACCATCTTCATGGTGGATGTATTTAGTTTTAGGAATTGTTATTTTAATTGTTGTCATATTAGCTAAAATTAAACTTTCACTAATACTAAAGACTTTAAAGCCAACAATTTTCATGATGGTATTTTTACTTATTGTCAATTGTTTAACGGTAAAAACCGGCTTTGTATTATTTAACTTATTTGGTTTAGATATTTATAGCGATGCCTTATTTAATACTTTATTTATTGTTGTAAGACTACTTTTAATGGTAAATGTAACAACCACTTTAACAGCTACAACTAAACCGTTAGATTTAACACTTGGTATTGAAAAATTATTATCACCACTTAAGGTTGTACACTTTCCTTATCATGAAGTTGCGATGATGATTTCTATAGCTTTAAGATTTATTCCTACGATTATTGAGGAAACAATTCGCATCATGAATTCACAAAAATCAAGAGGTGTTGATTTTGATGAAGGAACTTTTAAAGAAAAAATTAATGCGATTTTATCTTTGATTATTCCACTATTTACGGTAGCCTTTCAAAGAGCTTATGAACTAGCTGACGCAATGGAAGCTAGGGGCTATATTCCTGATAAAGAGAGAACTAGATATCATGTCTTAAAGTATACTTTTAATGATTTCTTATTTATTTTTGGTTCAGCAATTATGCTTACTTTATCAATATTGTCTAAAATATATCTATGAGATACAAAATAACTTTAGCTTATAATGGCAATAATTATGTTGGCTTTCAATCACAAATAAATGGCTTAGCTATTCAAGACGTAATTGAAAAAGCTTTAAAGATTATCTTTAAGGATGATATTCGTATTATTATGGCCTCTAGAACCGATAAAGGCGTTCATGCCTTAGGTCAAGTAATTCATTTTGATCATGAAAAAGAATTTGATACTTACAAATTAAAGGGTTCTATTAACGCTTTAACACCTAAGGATATACATGTTATTAAAGTAGAAAAAGTAAATGAAAAATTTCATTGTCGTTTCAATGTTAAAAAGAAGACTTATGAATATTTAATTAATACTGGCGAGTATGATGTTTTTTTAGATGGCTTTGCCTATCAATGTTTCTACAAATTAGATGTTGATAAGATGAAAAAAGGTGCTGAATTATTTTTGGGAACGCATGATTTTTCTTCTTTTAATACAACGCCATATGAAGATAAAAAGGATCAAGTTCGTACTATTTATGAGTTTAAGATTGTAAAGAAAAAGGATATCTTAAAGATTAGAGTTACCGGTGATGGCTTTTTAAGAAATATGGTGAGAATAATGGTGGGTACTTTGATTGATTTAGGTCGTAATCAAAAAAGTCTTGATGATGTCAAGGAGATGCTAGAGATACCAAACAAGAATACCAAAAGATACAATATCACTGGCAGTGGCTTATATCTTGTAAAGATTTATTATTAGATTAATTTAAAGCTTATTTCACCTTTATGGTCTTTTACTTTTATATCAGCAATAGAACCATTAATGATAGTAAAAGTAGGTCTAGTATGGCCTATATCCATTTCGCTTACATAAGGAATATCTTCTAAAGCTTTTTTATAGGCTACTTCATAATCTTTAATATATTCGCTATTTTCGGTATTTGGGAAGGCAATTCTACCAAATAAGATAGCTTTAGTGTATTTAAAATAGCCAGCATTTTTAAATTGTAATAGGGTTAGATACATATCGAAGGCGCTTAGGGCAAAATTATCAAAGTACCAAATTATCCCATCTTTTTTATATCTTTCAATAAATTCATTAACGTGGTCATATTTTGTGCCAATTATTTTGGCTATACAATCAATACAGCCTCCAATTATACGCCCACTTATAACTAAATCTTTATCGTGTTTATAATAAACTTCATGATATATATCGTTTCCTTTTATTTCGTCAATAAAGCTTTGATACTGTTTGAAGGAATGTTGAACTACTAAATTACCTTTTAAAATATTTGAGTTAGCTTCTTCGCTTATTTCGCCATAATATGATCCACCATTAAAACCGTAGATAGTTGCGATATCTAACATTGTAGTAACAGGGAATAAAAGATTTGTAGGATCACTTGCGCCCATTATCCATTTAGGATTTTCTTTAATGTGAGTGTAATTTATATAGGGTAAAGTTTCTATTTGACCATCACCACCAGCCGCACAAATTATCATCTTGATATCTTTATTTGTAACTAACTCATCTAATTCATTAGCTCTTGTAAGGGGATTGGCACTTACCAAGGCGTTATTTCTAACGTTTTTTGTTTCAATAATAGAATAGTCTTTAGAAAGAATGTTGATTGAATTTAAGTAGTCATCGAGCTTTTTGCCTACGCCAGCACTTAAGGCGGTTATGCCGATTTTGTCATCTTTATTTAAAAAGTTTGGATATATCATATTCAAAATTATATAATTTAATTAACAATTTAATGGAGAAAAATATGAAATATGTAATGGCTCTTGATCAGGGGACAACTAGCTCCCGCTGTATCATTTTTGACAAACTAGGCAACATGATTTCGGTTGCACAAAAGGAGTTTACACAATACTATCCTCATCCCGCTTGGGTAGAACATGATGGAAAAGAAATCTTTAGTTCTATTTTAGAGGTTTCTAGATTAGCAATTAAACATGCTCGAATTGATCCGAAGGATATTGCGGGTATCGGCATTACAAACCAAAGAGAAACAACTTTAATTTGGGATAAGAAGACTGGTGAACCAATTTATAATGCAATAGTTTGGCAATGTCGAAGAACCAGCGATATTATTGATTCTTTGGTTGAAAATGGCTATAGTGACATGATTAAAGAGAAAACTGGTCTTATTCCTGATGCGTATTTTTCAGGTAGTAAAATAAAGTGGATTTTGGATAATGTAGAAGGCGCTAGAGAAAAGGCTAATAATGGCGAACTATTGTTTGGCACAATCGATACTTGGCTTATCTATAATTTGACTGGTGGAAAAGTTCATGTGACTGATTATACAAACGCTTCTCGTACAATGCTATTTAATATCAATACTTTAAAATGGGATGAAGACTTATTAAAGCTACTAGATATTCCTGCTTCTTTACTTCCTGAAGTTAAGCCATCGAGTTATGTCTATGGTGAAACTTTAAAGGGTTTCTTTGGTGAACCAATTAAAATAAGTGGGGCAGCAGGCGACCAACAATGCGCTTTGTTTGGCCAATGTTGTTTTAATGAAGGCGAAATGAAAAACACTTATGGAACTGGCTGTTTCTTACTTATGAATACTGGTGAAAAACTAGTTAAGTCAACCCATGGTCTAGTTACAACTATAGCGGCTAGTGAAAATGAAAAAATAAAGTATGCCCTTGAGGGTTCAATTTTTATTGGTGGAGCAGCTGTCCAATGGCTCAGAGATGAACTTAAAGTTATAAGCTCGCCTAGGGAATGTGAAGTATTGGCAAGTGAAGTAAAAGATTGTGAAGGTGCTTATGTAGTTCCAGCCTTTACCGGACTTGGCGCACCATATTGGTCTCAACATTCTCGTGGTACCATTGTTGGCATAACTAGAGGCTTTAATAAGAACCATTTAATTAGGGCGACTCTTGAATCAATTGCTTATGAAACATATGACATTGTTAAGGCAATGGAAGAGGATGCGGATGTAACTGTTAAAGAATTAAAAGTTGATGGTGGTGCTTCGAATAATAATTTATTGATGCAATTTCAAGCCGATTTATTAAATGCTAAAGTATATAGACCAATGATTACAGAAACCACTGCTTTAGGTGCCGCTTATCTTGCGGGGCTAGCTGTTGGCTTTTACTCAGATATTGATGAAATCAAATATAATTGGGCTATTGAAAAGAGTTTCTCTAGTTTGATGAATGAAAGTGAAAGAGAAAAGAAGATTAAAGGCTGGGAAAGAGCTGTTGATACAGCTTTATATTGGGCTAATAAAGAATAAGTGGTTTATACCACTTTTCTTATGTTGATGATAAAATATCTATATTTGTTGAATATATAGATTAGGAGGATACATGAACACACCTTTAGCATTAGCGTTTCTATTCTTTGTTGGGGCATTACTAGGCTATGGACTAGAATTTCTATTTAGGAATTTAATTAGCCATTCAGGGCCTAGAGGAAAATATTTTATTAACCCTGGATTTTGTAAAGGGCCATATCTACCAATATATGGAGTTGGTTTAGTCGTTATGTTTGTGATTACTTATTTAGTTACAACCTATATTGAAAATCCTCCTGTTATTGTCGTTATTATAGGCATTACAATTTCAATGACTTTGATTGAATTTGTTGGTGGTGTCTTTTTACTTAAAGTAATGAATATGCGTTTATGGGATTATAGAGATCGTCCTGGTAATGTAATGGGTGTTATTTGTCCTTTGTTCTCTTTCTTTTGGGGACTTATTGGAGCGATATATTATTTGTTAATTCATCCTTTGGCGATAGATGGCATTGTTTGGTTATCAAATAACTTGGCATTCTCTTTCTTTGTGGGCTTCTTCTTTGGCATCTTTATCATTGATGATGTTGTTTCAACTAAGGATGCGATTGATATCAAACATTATGGTGATGTTAACGGCATTGTTGTTAAATATGAAGAATTAAAGGATTTGCTTACTAAGAAACGTATTGAGGCTACTAAGAAAATTAAGTTCTTTAATCCTATTAAAATTGAGAATATGTCAATAAAGGATACTTTGGAAAAGTATAGTGAAATATTAGAAAATAAGGCTGACGCTTTTAAGAGTAGAAGAAAAAAATAAATCACATAATTTTCCATAAATTGTACATACTTAGTTCACATTAATTGTTTATTATTAAGTTGTAAAGTTAATAAGGCTTTACAAATATCTCCCCCCTTTTTATATAGATGATTAAAGATGGACTACAATTGTAGTCTTTCTTTATTTATAATACTTATTGAGGTGAAAGTTTATGAAAAATGAAGTTAAGTGTTATCGTTGTGGTACACAAATTAATTTAACAAGTAAAACAATTGGTGAGGAGATAACTTGTCCTCATTGTAAGGGCAAGATGACCTTGGATAAAAAAAGTAATAAATGGTATAAGATATTCCGCTATAGTTTTTCATTCCTATTATCTTTATTATTTGTCATGTTGTTGTTTGTGTTTACAACTAATTTAATAGTTTTAGTACTAGCATGTATCTTGATTTCTTTTGTTGTTACTACAGTTTCGGATAAAGTTGGATTGTGGTTAACATTTAAGACGGTTGGCTTATCTTATGAGCATGTTCAAACTGAGAAGGAACTAAGAAAACAAAACAAGAAATAGATATCGAAAGATATCTTTTTTGTTGGCTATATGTGAATTAATTACTTTTATCATATTAGTTTTATTATGTTAGAATTATGTAAAGGGCTTAGCCCTGAGTAATTTTATGAAAGGATAAATGAAAAATGAAAAAGTTACTTACTGTATTACTAACTTTCTTCATGGTATTCGCTTTAGTTGGCTGCTCAAGCTCTAAAGATAGCGGTACTGATGAAGGAGATAGTACAACTGACACAACTGATACTTCAGAAGGTTACAAAGTTGCTGTTGTTACTGATGTTGGCCAATTAAACGATGGTGGTTTCAACCAAGGTACTTATGAAGGTGCTGTTGCTTTTGCTGAAGCTAATGGTCTTTCTTATAAGTATTACCAACCAGCTAATGGTTCAGATGCAACTGATGATGATAGAATTGCTGCTATGAGACAAGCTGTTGAAGGCGGTGCTGAAGTTGTTGTAACTCCTGGTTACTTACAAGCTGCTGCTTTACAAACCGTTGCAGAAGAAAATCCTGATGTTAAATTCGTTTTCGTTGATGGCTGGAATTTAGGTTTAAGCAATGTTACTGCTATTTCTTACCATGAAGAAGAATCTGGTTTCTTCGCTGGTTATGCTGCAGTTAAAGATGGCTATACAAATTTAGGTGGTACTTTCGGTGGTGCTGGTACAAATGCTGCTTGTAACAG
>CAVCDR010000050.1:0-8921 GCA_963601025.1 Agathobacter sp.
ACATAATCAGCATTCTTATTCTCAATGCCTACAGTAACTACTTTACAAGTATTATTTATCTTATAATCTCTAATATATTCATTATCAATATTGATAATACCCACGCCATCTATTGGAAGTAATTCAATTTCTTGCATCTTTTCTTTGATGATATTATCAAGATTACCAAAAGTATTTAAATGTTGAGGGCCAATAGAAGTTACAATACCATATTTAGGTTTTACAAAATTCATTAAATAAGTGATTTCACCTACGTGGTCAGCACCCATTTCACATACAAAAGCCTCATATATTGGCTTAAATAATTCTCTAATCGTTCTGGTAATACCCATTGGTGTATTATAAGAAGCAGGCGTAATCAAAGTATAGTATTTTTCATCAATGATGTCGTGAATAATATTTTTAGTTGTAGTCTTGCCAAAAGAACCAGTAATACCAATCTTAATTAACTCATTATAAGAAGATAATATCTTTCTAGCCTCATTTTCATATTTCTTTTTAACAGCCTCTTCAATTGGATTAGTAATTAAAGCCACTACATAAATTAAAAAATATGGTAAATAGACACTAATAATGCCCATGATGCTCAAATCATCTTTAAATAAGTTAACGCCTAAATAAGTTAAGATGAAAGCTAATATACTATAAACAAGAATTTGTCTTTTTACTCTATTTGTAACAACCAGTGGTTTTACATATTGTCTTTTACTTTCTTTTATTAAAACAAGAATGCCATAAACTACCGTAACAACTAAAGCAATCATATTGCGATATGAATTATGCCAAAAGGCTAACATAGCCATAATCAAAACATATATTAAGACATTTGAATAATGAATGTTATTTTTAGAGAATAGCCATTCACTATAACGATAAAATTCATAACGATTTTGTTGAAAAACATGAATAGTGTTCTTTGCATAAACAAAACTCACAAACAAAAATATCAAAGTAATTAATAAATAATAAACACTATTCATAATCTTCTTTTAAATAAGCCTCCAAAACTCTATTGAAACGATCGCCTTGATGGAAATAAGCGAAATGATCATCGCCTTCAAAAATAACCAATGTAGCATCACCCATTAATTTTTCCATCATCTTGCCTTTAGAAACAGGAGTAGCCTCATCTAATTGCCCAAATACTAATAAAGTTGGGGTTTTAATACTTTTAAGCATTGGTGTAACATCATCATTTACTACTTTCACAAAAGTAGCTCGCTTTATGCCACTACTATTTTTATAATCTTCACTGCCTGCATTAGCTTGAAGCTTAGTAAGCGTTTTTTTAAATAAGCCAGCTTTTAAAAGCTTTTTGCCAAGCTTATAAGTATAAGTCTTAAAGTAATACTTAATTGTACGTTTATCTCTAATACCAGCTGCGCCCGTTAATACCATCTTATATACCGGATTTTTGTAGGCATAATGAATCGCAATACGACAACCAAAAGAGTGACCGATAATAATTGGATTGCTTACATTAAAGTAATCTAAAAAGGCTTTTAAAAATAAACTATAATCTTCAACTGACCATGCAACTGGTGGATCATCACTTTCGCCAAAACAAGGCAAGTCTAAATTATAGACAACAAAATGCTCCTTTAAAAACTCAGCAATATAGTCCATCATGGCAATATTCTGTCCCCAGCCATGCAATAGAACAACGCTCTTGCCTTTCTCACCTTTTATCTCATAATGTACATTTACATCGTTTATTTTTACAAAACTCATAGAACCATTATACTTGTTTATTACTCTTTTGTTTAGACTTGCTGATATTGCGATAAATTCTAAAGACAACTCCGTTAGCCTTATTTTCACCAACTACATTGTAACCATAGGTATCACATACTCTTTTTACAATTGATAAACCTAAACCAAAATTTCCCTTATTACCCTTTTCATAAGGCTTAAATAATTTATCAAGTCTTTCCTTAGGCATTAATTCACCATCATTACTTATTTCAAATAAGTTATCACTTAAACTAATCTTGATAACACTCTTGGCATAACGTAAAGAATTCTCCAAAAGATTTTCAATAGCTGTTCGCCAAGGTTCTTCTTCACCATGGAAATAAACATCATCATAAACTTCACTTGTATCAATAGTGATGTCATTTCTAAGTACCTTACAAGATAAAATAGCCTTTTCAATAACTGGTTTCATTGAAAGATTATCACCAACACAAGTATCTTGTAAGTAACCAATCTTATTGTAAGTAATTAAAGAATACACTTTCTTTTCGAGTCTATCTGCATGTTCCCAAATGACATCAACACTGCCCTCTAAAGTATCATAAGGATAAATACCATCCTTAATACTTTCGCAATAAGATTTAATAGTAGCAATAGGTGTCTTTAAATCATGTGATATATTTTGAATCATTTCTTCTCTAATCTTTTGTTGGTTAGAAAGTTCATCATTCATTTGCACTACCGCTTCAGCAACCTCACCTATTTCATCATTACGGCGAATATTAAGCTTAACATTCTCACCATTTCTTATTTTTGTAATATAACTTTGAATTAGATTAAGTGGTCTAATAAGTGAATAAACCCAAGCCATTAAAATAATAAAGACAATAGAAAAGACAATGACAATCGAATTTACAATACCGGATACCAAAGCAGCCTTAAACTCATTTTGATAATCTTCACTAATAATCGAAATTAAATAAAAGCTATCACAGTTTTTAATTAGATAAACAATCTTCTTTTCACCAAAAACTAAAATACCACTTTTCTCATTATCAATATTACTTAATTCCTCATAAGTCACTATCTTATTAGCATCCTCACTATAATAATTGATAAAAGCATTATTATTTAAATCATAGGCATAATGAAAGGCATTATTATCAACATAATCTAAATCTAAATTCTTAGATTCTATATAAGAAGATTGTGATCTTTTTAAATAAGAGATCATTTGAGCACTAGTAAAATTATCAATACTAGTATTTAAAAATTGAAAGATAAATAGAAAAAAGACTAAAATAGCCGCAAAAGATACAACAAGATACTGTTGCACTAAATTAAAACTATTAATCCAAATTCTAAATCTTTTCATTAGCTTAAACGATATCCAAAACCATAAATAGTTTGAATATTTATATCAGGCATCTTTTTTCTAAGTCTTCTTAAAGTATCATCAACCACTCTATCATTGACAAAATAGCTTTCATCCCAAGCCTTCTTTAAGATTTGTTCTCTAGAAAACGCAATCCCTTTATTCTTTACAAAAAGCATCAATAAATCAAATTCTTTAGTTGTTAAATCAAGGCTCTCATCATCTTTATAAACAACACGCTTATTTTCATCGATTGTATAACCATCTATCACAATAAGATTTTCATTTTTATATACTCTTTTGATAATGTTGTTGACTCTTAAAACTAGTTCCTTTGGTGAAAAAGGCTTGGTAATATAATCATCACTGCCCTTTTCTAAACCAATGATACGATCAAATTCCTTATCTCTTGCCGACATAAAGACAACTGGCTTATCAGGATTGATGGCCTTAATTTCTTCAATTAAATCAAAGCCACTTTTATCATCAAGCATAATATCTAAAATCCATAAATCAACTTCATCATTTAAATGCGCATAAGCCTCATCAAAAGTTAGATATGAATTAACGACATAGCCCTCTTTTTCAAGATACCTTCTAACTAGTTCATTTAAATCCTTTTCATCTTCAACAACATTAATAATCTTCTTCATTGTTAGTTTGCGGCGTAACCTTTTTCCTTAATTAAATCAATTACCTTATAAACATAAGTATTACAAATATCTTGTGAACTTGCCTCAACCATAACTCTAATTAAAGGTTCAGTACCACTTGGTCTTACCAAGATTCTACCATCATCCTTTAATTCTTCTCCAATTTGTTTAATACAAGCGTTGATATCCACATCATTTAAAACAATATTCTTATCAACTACTCTTTCATTAACTAAAAGTTGAGGATAAATTTTTAATTCCTTACAAGCACTATCTAAATCTTGATTAGTATCCTTTAGAGCACTTAAAACAAGCAGAGCTGTCTTTAGCCCATCACCAAAATTAGCATCCGTCTTATAAATAATATGACCCGATTGTTCGCCTCCAATACAATAATCATTATTAAGCATACAATCTAAAACATTCTTATCGCCAACTGGCGTAATAGCTGTCTTAATATCTTTCTTTTCTAAAGCCTTAAATAAGCCCATATTAGACATTACAGTCGTAACTAATGTATTGTTTGTAAGTTTACCCTTAGACTTTAAATAAACTGAAAGCATATACATGATATGGTCGCCATCTACTACTTCACCCTTATGATCAATAAATAATACTCTATCGGCATCGCCATCAAACGCAAAGCCAATATCATAATCGCCATTCTTAACATTATCAATAAGGATTTCTAGATGGGTAGATCCACATTTATTATTAATATTGGTACCATCAAACTTATCATTGATATAAGTAACATCAGCCTTACTCTTAGCTAATACATCTTTGGCCATAACACAATTTGAACCATTGGCTAAATCGACAATAATCTTCATACCACTTAAATCTAATGGATATAAATCATTTAGCCATTTCTTATATTCTTCTTTGCCTTCTTCATAAGTATATATTTGACCAATATGATTACCTGTCTTATATTCAACGCCTACAGGATTATCAATATAGTTCTCAATTAAGTTTTCAATCTCATCACTAATCTTAATGCCCTTATTGCCAAAAATCTTAATACCATTATCAGTATAAGGATTATGACTAGCCGAAATCATAATGCCGCAATCAAATTCATCCTTCATTGTTACATAAGCTAAAGAAGGTGTAGAACAATAACCCAACAAATAAACATCAGAACCGGAAGCCGCAATGCCACTAGCTAATAAGCATTCAAACATTGAGCTAGATAAACGTGTATCCTTGCCAATTAGAATCTTACCTTTTCTCTCTTTAGAGTAGTAATCACCCACAAAGCGTCCAACTTTATAAGCTGTTTCACTACTTAAAGTACTATTCGCATCACCTCTAATGCCATCTGTTCCAAAATATTTTCCCATTTTTACTCCTGACTGTTAACTAAAGTTATATTTAAATTCTTAGGGCTCACTTCAACATTTACATAACTTGTAGTATTTACTGTAACTTGTACTGGTAAATCATAAGTACCAGGCTCTAATCCAGCGAAGTCAACATAAACATAGAAATCGCTTGCACTAACACTATCAACATTTGATTGTGTACCTGATATTGTTAAAGAAACCTTTAAAGTATCGGCATAGCTTACGCCATAGCCGTTATCATTATTAGCTGAATTTAAAGTAATATCCTCAATTGTTCTAGTAACTGTAGTACCCAAAGTAGCCTTTAGATTAACCATTGTTACATCACTCGCATTAACTCCACTTGGCAAAATAACTGGTTGAATTATTTCTGAATCAGAAGTTATTGTCGATAAGTCAAGCGAAACACTAACCTCATTTACATTAGCCAAAACATCTTCACTTGCGTAAATAACTGTTGTTTGATGATTCATAGTAACCGACTCAAGTGAGAAACCACTAGGAGCTTCACCAGTAACATTTAAAGTAATCGGTACAGTCTTACTTGGAGAAGTAATCTTCACTTTAGCTGTAATACTACTTGGTACAATTTCTGCATCTACCACCTTACCATTAGCGTCATAAGCTACCAAAGGTGCTTCAACTTCAAAATCGCTTGTTTGACCAGATACATCAATTAAAGCCTTAACTAAAGCAATTGAATTTAAAGTATCTTGGCTAGCACGAATATTAACCTTGTTTGAACCGGTAGAAAATTCTGGTTCACCTAAAATATATTTAGAATCTAGTTGATTCTTATTTATATAGTCATAAGTTAAGTCAAATTGAGCAGTTGTCTTAGGCTTTAAAGTAACGGTAACCTGGCTAGGTTTAATAACCGTATTAACACTATCACCATAACCTGTCGCAACTAAATCAACTGTATAAGTACCCTCGGTATAGCCTTCTAAGTTTAATAGACAATAACCAGATTTAGTAGCAGCGTTGTTTACATTGGCAGCTTCACCAGTTAAAGTTACATCGCAACTTGTAGGTAAACCACTAATTTCGAAAGATTCACTATTATATCTAGATGTAACATTAACATTTGTTAAAGTCTTTGAACTTGATAAAGCATTAGTAATGCTTGAATCATTAAAATTAACAATAAAGTATGATAAACAAGCTAAAAGAAACGCAAAGACAACCGCATAACTTTTAGTAAAGAAAATCTTATCAATAATTGATGAAGTCCATCTAAAAAATCTTATCGCAATCTTTTCAATTGACTCAAAAAAACCATTAGAAGTTGATTTGTTCGCAATCTTTTTAGCTGTATTCAATTTCTCTTGAGGATCTTTAACATTCTTAAAGTTATTCATTATTCTTATCCTCACTTTCATTTACCGTAACAGATTCAGCCTTATAGCTATCATTCTTATTTTCCTTTTTTTGTTTAGCTAGTTTCTTATTAGCCTTCTCACGATTATTAAAAGGAACCTTCATATCTTCTTTAGTATTTTCAACGATAAATTCTGGATCATCATCAATCTTTAATTTATTTCTACTAGAACCATTTTTAATATCAATCTCTTCGCCACAAATTACTCTTCTTAAATAATCCTTAAGTTGCTTCTCATTAACAATAAAGATGCGACCATTTTCCGCAATTGAAATAGCAGAAGTCTCTTCACTTACAACAATCGTTAAAGCATCAGTAACCTCTGATATACCAAGACCAGCTCTATGTCTTGCGCCATATCTACTAGCTAAATTTATACCCGTAGGAGGAAAATAAGCACTCGCACAAGCAATCTTATCACCTTGAATAATTACCGCACCATCATGAAGTGGTGTAGTAGTCATAAAGATAGAACATAATAGTTCTTTTGAAACAGTAGCGTTAACCGCAATGCCCGTCTTTATATAGTCTTGTAAAGAGGAAGATTGTTCAATCGAAATAAGAGCACCAACTTTTTGTTGAGATAAGACAATTGTGGCCTCATAGATTTGATTAACTAAATCCTCTTTTTCATTAGCTAATAAATTAGTAATCTTTGAAAAGGCATTAGTTTTGCCAATTCTTTCTAGGGCACCTCTAATTTCTGGCTGGAATATAATAATTACTGCCAAAAAGCCCCAGCTGATTACGATATTTGAAAAATATTGAACTGTTGTAAGTCCAAGTAATCTAGCTAATACATTGAAAATCAAAATATAAATTATGCCCTTAAAGATTTGTATTGTACGAGAATTATTGCGCACAAAATTAATCGCATAATACAAAATAAAAGACATAATACCAATATCTAAAACAATTCTAAATACATACCAAATGTTTTGTAATGTAACGTTTATATTATAATCAGGCATCGTCTCCTCCTTCTTATAAACGATTTTTATTATAGCATACTACTGAATGGCGAATAAATGCGATACAATTAAAACATGAATGAAAATATTGTGAAAACTATCTACAAAGATAAGGAAATATATTTGGTAAAAACCGCTCATGTCTCTAAAAATAGCGTTGAAGACGTAAGAAAATGTATCGAAGAAGTAAATCCTGACGCGATATGTATTGAACTAGATAAAGATCGTTATGATAAATTAAAAAATCCAAATAATTGGCGTGATCAAGATATAAGTAAAATAATCAAAGAAAAGAAAGTTGGCTTTCTTTTGGTAAATATTATCTTAGCTTCTTTTCAAAGAAGGATGGCCAAAAACATGGATGCCAACTCTGGTGGTGAAATGGTTGAGGGAATTAAACAAAGTGAAATCTTAAATGTGCCACTAGTATTAGCCGATAGACCAATTAAATTAACTTTCTCAAGAATTTGGAATAATCTGGGATTATTTGAAAAATCAAAGTTACTAGTTTCAATTATTAGTTCTATCTTTGATGATGAAGAGCTTTCTGAGGAAGATTTAGCTTCTTTAAAACAAGCTGACGCCCTAGAAAGCGCCTTAAATGAAGTAGGCAAAGAATTCCCGGTTGTCAAAAAGATACTTGTTGATGAGCGAGATCAATATTTGTCTAGCAAAATAAAAAATGCACCAGGTAAAAAAGTTGTCGCCATTGTTGGAGCAGCACATGCCAAAGGCATTATTAATAATTTAAATAATGACATTGATACAGCTTCACTTGAAGTTGTAAATAAGAAAAAAGGTATCGGCAATATTATTAAGTGGGCAATTCCTATCTTAATTATCGCTATGATTGTTTATACATTAATAACTAATAAAGATGTGGGTCTAAGTCAAATAAAATCTTGGATATTATGGAATGGTACATTAAGCGCCCTTGGCACACTACTTGCCCTAGGACATCCACTAAGCATAATCACCGCCTTTATTATGGCACCTATCACTTCACTTAATCCTTTATTGGCAGCTGGCTGGTTTGCTGGGCTAGTTGAAGCCTTAATCAGAAAACCAAAAGTAAAAGATTTTGAAGATATCGCTCAAGACACTTCAACCTTTAAAGGTTTCTGGAAAAATAGAGTTACAAGGATATTATTAGTGGTCGTTTTCGCCAATGTATTCTCTAGTATTGGCACGATTATTTCGGGTCTTGGAATTTTTTCAACTTTTTTAAAGAATTTTAGTTGACACAACCTAAAAAAATATGGTAAAGTAAATAAGCGCTGGAGGTTTAGCTCAGTTGGGAGAGCATCTGCCTTACAAGCAGAGGGTCAGCGGTTCGAGCCCGTTAACCTCCACCATTTATTTTTGCCGACATAGCTCAATTGGTAGAGCAACTGATTTGTAATCAGTAGGTTACGGGTTCAATTCCTGTTGTCGGCACCAGTTAGCAAATCAAAGGTCCTGTAAAGGATCTTTTTTGATGTTTCAGTAATTAACTAT
>CAVCDR010000051.1:0-5701 GCA_963601025.1 Agathobacter sp.
TGCAATGAGAGGGTCGAAGAGAACAAAATATTGTTTTCTTCACTCTACTCTATTCACCTTTTTTAAGATAGAAAATAATCTGAATAACTAGAATTAAAGCTAGAAGACCAATTAAATATGTTGTGAACATATCACCACTTATTTCAGTAGCATCGGTATAAATTATTAAACTAGAAAATAAAGGAAGCAGTGCAAGCATTAAAATCAAACTATGTATCGCATAATTTCTTTTCTTTTCAGTAATGATTTCATATAAATCTAAAGATGAATTAATAATGAAAATTAGTAAAATTGATATTATATTTTTCATAAAATTCCCACCCTTCATGTTTATTATACTATAAGGGCAGTTTTATGCCGTATAAAGAAAGAAATTATTCACTGCTTATCTTCTTATGTTTGAGCTCAAACAAGTTTAATATTTTAATATAATTGCTTCGCTAGTTAAGATAACATTATCTTTAACTTCCACACTTCCACCTAATAAATTATCATAAGTACCATTTACTAAATTTATATTAATAAACTTAACTTCTTTATCGTCCATTGGGAATAATCCTAGTTCCTTATAGCCATCACTATAATAATTAATGACCTTTATACCCATTTCTTTATCTTGTGAGAATGAAGATTGAATTAATTTAGTATTAATATCTCTTTTCTTCAGTTTTACATTCTTAAGATAGAAAACATAATAATCTTTATCAAAATTACTAAAGGTTACAGTCTCCTTATCGAATAAAGATGGCGTATGCGATTCCCTACTTTCTTCTCCAGAATAAACAAAGGCCGCACCTCTTGTGAAGAATGAATAAGCTAGTAATGACTTATGGAAATTATCACTACCTTTATAGCCACAAATTCTTGTTCTATCGTGGTTTTCAATTGCTCTTGCAATAAGTCCATTTTCCCTTATAGAAGATTGTTCCATTTCAAGAGTAGCTTTATAGATTGAAAGATTTTCAAGAGTTCGATCATTTAAAAATTCATCAAAGAAATGCCAATTAGCATAGTGATAGCACATATCAAAGCCGCCTTCAAATAATTCATCATTGCTCAAGACTTCTCGCCCGGTACTTCTTGCATCTAACAAGAAGTTTCCATCAACCGCTTCCGCCAGTAGTATCATTCTTGAATTTAAAGCCTTTTTAGCTTTCTTATAAAAAGCAATAGGTAAAAATGAAGCTACATCAAATCTAAAGCCATCTACTCCCCATGATTCATATAATTTAAGCACTGAAACAAGGTAATCTTGGGTGTCTTCTCTACTTAAATCCAAGTCATAGACATCAGACCAATCACCTACTCTATTGCCTAATTTCCCTTCTTTATCGTGATAATAAAATTCTTCATGTGAATCAATTAAAACACTATCTCTACTAGTATGGTTAAAGACAATATCCATCATTATCTTCATGCCTAAAGCATGGGTCCTATTAATTAACGATTTAAAATCGTCCAAAGTGCCATACTCTTCATTAATAGCCTCATAATCTTTAATGGCATAAGGCGAACCTAAAGTACCTTTTCTGCCTTTTTTGCCAATTGGGGAAATAGGCATGATATATAGGATATCACAACCCTTTTCTTTAATACTTTCAAGCTTACTTTCTAAAGCTTTAAAAGTTCCTTCTTCAGTTTCATTTCTTAAAAAAACTTGATAAATAACTGTTTTTAATAAATCTGTTTTCATATTAAAACTCCTGTTTAATAATTACTTCTTTTTCTATTATACAAAAAAAGAAGCATTAAGCTTCTTTGAATACTAATGGTGATCGATACGGGATTTGAACCCGTGAATGTCGCCTTGAGAGGGCGATGTGTTAAACCGTTTCACCAATCGACCATTTAAGGGCCTAAGCCCTATTTAATTTATTTAGCTAATTGAGCCTTAGCAGTATCACAAATCTTTGTGAATGCAGCAGGATCAGCGATAGCGATTTCAGAAAGCATCTTTCTGTTCATGTTTACGTTAGCTAACTTTAAGCCATGCATTAACTTAGAATAGCTTAAATCATTTAATCTAGCAGCTGCATTGATTCTTGCAATCCATAACTTACGATAGTTTCTCTTATTTTGCTTTCTAGCAATATAAGCATACTTGTAAGAATGCATTACTTGTTCATGAGCAGTCTTGAATAATAAATGCTTACTACCGAAATAACCCTTAGCTTGTTTTAAGACTCTCTTATGTCTTTTTCTTAATGTATTAGATCTTTTTACTCTAGCCATTGTTAGTTACTCCTATCCTTGTAATAAAGCTCTATCTCTTTTTGCATCACTCTTAGAAACTAGAGCTGACTTTCTTAATTGTACTTTTTGCTTATGTGTTTTGTTAGCAGCAAAGTGAGATGTGAAGTTGTGATGTCTTTTTAATTTTCCTGAACCAGTTACTTTTACTCTTTTCGCAAAAGTTTTCTTTGTTTTCATTTTTGGCATTTGCTTGCCCTCCTTATTTCTTCTTAGGCATTAATACACATGACATAATGTTTCCCTCAAGCTTTGGTTGTTTATCAACGTTAGCGATTTCACTTAAGCTTGAAATAAAATCATTCATGACCTTTAAACCTACTTCTTGTCGAGTCATCATACGTCCTCTAAAGCGCATGTCTACTTTAACTTTCATGCCATCCTCTAGCCATTTTGTAGCTTGCTTTAACTTGGTGTCAAAGTCATGCGTGTCAATAACTGGAGATAAACGCAATGGTTTAAGTTCAGTAACATGTTGATTCTTTTTGGCTTCTTTAGCTTTCTTTTGAGCTTCAAAACGATATTTACCATAATCTAGTATCTTACATACAGGAACGGTAGAATTTGGAGCTACACAAAGTAAATCTAATTCTTGATCATAAGCTTTGTTTAAAGCTTCGTTTCTGCTCATCTTACCAAGTTGTGAGCCATCTGAGTCAATTACTAGTACTTCTCTAAAACGGATACTTTCATTAACTAGATCATCATTTTTTTTGCCAGCGATAATTAATGTCCTCCTAATAAAATAAAAAGCGAGACAAAGCCCACTTATATTTCAATCACTAATGTAGCGATATACCCAAATCTTTAAGATATCAGGTGAGAAGTGGCTTCTACTTTCTACGTACTTTTTATTACTGCATTATTCTATAATGGCTCTTCCTTTAAGTCAACAAGTTTTTTCAAAACTTTTATATTTCCCTTATTGTCAATATTTAATACAACATAACATGGCTTGTTACCATCTCGATTATAAAGACAAGAGCCTGGATTAATAAATCTTATATCGTTATATGTGTAATCAGAAAACATATGGGTATGGCCATATAAGACAACATCACACTCATTACTTTTAGCATAATGGTAAAAAGTATTTAAATCACCTCTTAAATGGCGATGACCATGTGTAAGCATAAAACGATGTTTAGCTACTTCTATAATTCGACAATATGGCAAATTTATATAATCATTATTACCTTGTACGGAAATAAAAGGAGAAAGTTCTTTTTCACTATAGGCTTCACTATCACCTAAATGCCAATAGTAATCACAATTTGGATTATCCTTTAAGATTTTATTTAAGGCCTTTACACTAGAATGATTATCACTACAAACTACAATCTTCATATCACTTTAAATCATTCATTATTTCACTATAGCCTTTGTACATATATTCATGTATCTTACTATCAAAATCTAAATCTTTATCAAGCAACGCTTCTACAACTTCAACAACTTGACCGTTATTACAATAATAAAGACTCTTACTAGCTTGTACATATAAAGATACATTATAGGCATTAAAGCGTGGTGCTTCTATATAAGGTAATATTTCATCAGGTGAAATAGAATAATCAATAATATATTTAATTTCTCTTTCATTTAAATATTTAACAATCTTTTTTCTAGCTTCAGAATCACTATAAGGATATCTAGATAAAGGATCATAATTACGATTCATAAAAATATAGGCGCCAACCGTAATTAAGATTATTGAAGCAATTAATAATATTCTTTTAACAAGCATATTTTTATTATATACCAAGATTAATTGATTAACCAATCAGCGCCCTTTATGACTTCAACTTTAGATAAACCCTCAAAACCCGTTTGTTTTAAAGCTTCATAAGCACCAATAGCCACACAGTTTGATAAATTTAAGCTTCTGGCATTAGCCTTCATAGGTAAACGATATGTTTCATCTAGATGACCTTTTAAAATTGATTTAGGAATACCTGTTGACTCTTTTCCAAACATGATATAAATATCTTTATCTCCATTAAAAACACACTTATCAAACGTCTTTAGGCCATAACGAGAAAAGTATACGAATTGTCCCTTATATTTTCTACTTTCAAAGTCTTCATAATTATCATAGAAAGTAATATCGCAATCTTTTACATAATCCATTTGGGCTCTTTTTAATTGTTTGTCATCAAAAGAAAAAGTAATGGGGCCAATAATATGTAAACGCATATCAAAGCACATACAGGTACGAATAATATTTCCGGTATTAGCTGGCTTTTCAGGTTGATATAAAACAATATTAAGCATAAGACCTCTTATCTAATAACCTTAAGACAAAATAGACTAAAGTTAAAAACACTATAATTGAAACAATAATAGAGATACATAAATCAAAGAAGAATTGTTCAGGTACCATCATAATTAAAATATCGGTTCTTGGATCAAGTAACCATAAATCATTATTAGGGAAAAAGACATGATGGAAATTAAGCCAAAAACCATCAAAGTCAATTAAGCAAAACAATAAAATAAAGCCAATTATAAAGCCCATTACCATTAATGCTTTCTTGTATTCATAAAAGATTAAATTTGCTTGATTGGTATACAAGATATAAACAAAAGTTATTAGATATACTACAAATAAAATATTACGAACTAAAAGTACATTATCATATAGAGCCTTTACATCAACCATATGAGTCGTTTCGCGGTCATTAAAAACTAGTCTATCTTTCCCATTAACATTAGCACTTACTTCTAATGTTTCATACTTTCCTTTTAAATAGCCAAGCAAGACATCGGTTGTAGTATTTAAGTCTTCACTAGACATGCCAATATCACTTGCGGTATTTAATTTACTATATTCATTTTTATAGAAAGAATTATTGAAACACCAAAAGTCTATACATGATAAAAAGGCACAAACAATAAAAGAGAAGCACATAACAAAACAAATTATTTTATTTTTCAAAATCTTCAACCATCTTTCTTAAAGCTAAAGCACGATGAGAATTATATTTTTTATATTCTTCACCAAGCTGGGCCGTACTTAAAGTTTGACCATCTTGTACAAAGATAGGATCATAGCCAAAACCCTCTTCACCCATTGGTTTATCGGCTATATGGCCATTAATTATGCCTTCATAATATGAAACACCATTTTCATCGATATAAGTGATGCCACATACAAATTGTGCGCCTCTGTTTGAACTATCCTTCATTTCATCACAAATCTTATTGTTTTTATCTTTATATGATAATTCACTTAACCATCTTGCGGAATAAATTCCAGGTTTACCATCATAAAAATCAATACAAATACCACTATCATCCGCAATAGTTGGCATCTTAAATAAATCATAATAAAATTTAGCCTTCTTATAAGAATTTTCCTTAAAAGATAAACCATCTTCGACTGGCTCACCAATATCCTTACCATCAGCTAATTGTTTTGGGGTAATAAGTACTACTTCATAGTCTAATG
>CAVCDR010000052.1:0-15365 GCA_963601025.1 Agathobacter sp.
TATTTAACTACAAAGATTGTTGATGAATAATTAATTTATTAAAGATTTCTTCATCTGCTGGCACCCAGTTGATAGAGGAATCTTTTTTAATTTCTATCCATTTATAGCCTAGATGATCATTTAAATGTATATGGTCGCTTAATGGTGTGCATAAGAAACATTCCATTGATAAATGAAAGTTAGGATAATCATATTCTCTTGTCATAAGATAAGAATCAACAGAAATATTAATTTCCATTTCTTCCATTATTTCTCTTTTTAAAGCATCTTCAGGTGTTTCATTTTCTTCTATTTTGCCACCTGGAAACTCCCATAATCCTTCAAATTCACCCTTTTTTCTAGCTGCTATAAGTACTTTATTATTTTCTAGCATAAGCGCTGCGACAACTCTTATTGTTTTCATTAATTGTTCAATTCTCCTCTTATATTTGTTTCCATCATTGTTTTTATGTCTTCCTTAGATAAGTCCTTGCTTAAAAGATAGTATAGCTTAGCTACGGCAGCTTCGGTAGTAATGTCATATCCTGATATAGCACCTGCTTGTTTTAAAGAGTTGCTTGTTTCATAAGTGCCTAGCGCTACTTTACCATGAATGCATTGTGAACATATTACTACTAATATGCCATTATCGAAGGCTTGTTTAATTATTGGTAGTAATGAGCCATTGTTATCTGGTATATTGCCTGATCCAAAGGTTTCTATTACGACGGCTTTCAAATCTTTTGTCATGATATTTTTAAATAGATTGTATTGAATACCAGGGAATATCTTTATTACACCAATTGGATTATCTTTTAGTTTTACTAGATTAATTCTTTTGTTTTGTTTTTGTAGTAAGTTATTCTTGTCTATTTCAATGTTTATGCCGGCTTGGCCAAGTAAGGGGTAATTAGGCGATTTAAAGGCTATTAGGCCATCACTTGAATATTTAATTGATCTATTGCCTCTAAGTAGTTTACCACCAAAGTATAGGCATACTTCATTAATATCGCTTGCCGCTATCATAATGGAAGTGATTAGATTATCTCTTGCATCATTTCTTAGTTCACATAAGGGAATTTGTGAGCCTGTAAAGACTATTGGCTTACTGTTGTTTTCTAACATGAAAGATAAGGCACTAGCACTATAGGCCATCGTGTCTGTTCCATGCAGTATTACAAAGCCATCATAGTTATCATAGTTTTCATATACTTTCTCACCTATCTTGTTCCATTCATTTAAGGAAATATTTGATGAATCAAGAATTGGCGATATCGCTTCTATAGTCCAAGTAGGCATCTTTGGATCATGTAGTTCTTCAATATTGTTTACCATTTTTAGGAAACTATTCATATTTGGAGCATAGCCATTTTTGGTTTTGGTCATGCCTATAGTACCACCAGTATAAATAATCAAAATTTTCTTTTTCATACATTCTTATTATAATTCTATATATGTATTATTTAGGTGAAAATGTCGTTATAAGGGGCGATGTAAAAATTGGAAATGATGTTAATTTTTGGCATAATGCGGTAGTGCGTGGAGATAACAATTCAATTCAAATTGGTGATAACAGTAATATACAAGATAATTGCGTAGTTCATGTAGATAAGGAATATGGTGTAAAAATTGGCAAGAATGTCACGATTGGTCATGGGGCTATTATTCATGGTTGTACGATTGGTGATAATTGTTTAATTGGCATGGGCGCTATTATCTTAAATGGAGCGGTTATTGAAGATGGCTGTTTAATTGGAGCGGGATCTTTAGTAAGTGAAAACAAAGTTATTAAGGCTAATAGTTTGGCCTTTGGTAGTCCTTGTGTGATTAAAAAAGAATTAGACAAGGAACATGTTAAGATGATTAAGGATAACGCTATAGAATATGTTAATGAGGCTAGAAAGAGTTTAAATAGACATGATTAAGGCAATCTTTTTCGATATCGATGGAACACTACTATATGGCAATAAGGGAATACCTGGTAAGGAAGTAGAAGATTTAAGACTATTAAAGGAAAAGGGTATCAAGATTGTTGTTTGTACTGGTAGAGCTATTAATGAGGTAAAACCATTGGGTTTAGATAAATATGACTTTGATGGCTATATCGCTTTAAATGGTCAAACTATCTTTGATGGTAAATACAATCTAATTAGTGAGCATCTTTTTTATGAAGAGGATTTAAATAAACTATTGAAGCATTTTAATAATAAGGAGTTTGTTATTGGTTTAAGTGGCGAAGATGGTTTATATGTTAATTATATTGATGATAAGGTAATTCTAGAAAATAGGATACTAAATATAAGCCTTCCTAGAATTGATAAATATCATAATGAGAAAATATATAGTGCTATTGCGTATTGTGACGATAGTATAAAGGAAATGTTAAGAAGTGAATTAAATAATTCTACTATTACATATTGGAATAGCTATGGTATTGATATCTTTAAAAAAGGTGGTGGAAAAGCAGAAGGCATCAAAGAATATCTTTCAATGAATAACATTGATATTAAAGATACTATGGCCTTTGGTGATAGTGAAAATGATATTGAAATGCTTAAGGCGGTTAACATTGGTGTTGCCATGGGTAATGGCATTGATGAACTAAAGGCTGTTAGTGATTTTATTACCTTGAATTTATATGATGATGGTATAGATTATGCCTTAAGACATTTTGGGGTAATTTAGTTCTTTTATACTAAATATAGTTAATTTAAATTAAAAATAAATATTGTATGTTAATATAAATATGTCCATAAAGAGAGGCGGAGAGACAAGCTCGATGATTCCTCAGCAACCCCCTTATAGAGAAGGTGCTAAAGCTTGAATGATGGGTGATATTGTTTTATTTGCCCATCAGTGATGGGTTTTTATTTTCCTTTATGGATTAGGAAGAAGGAAAAAATGATTGAAAAAGTAAATCCTGGCCATCCTGATAAGGTGGCTGATCGTATCGCTGGAGCTATTGTTGATTTAGCTTATAAGAAACAAGAGTCTCCTAAGATTGCGGTTGAAGTGTTGATTGGACATGGCTGTTGCCATGTGATTGTAGAAACTAGTGTAACGTTTAATGATGGTGAGATTGAGGCTATTATTAAGAGAATTGCTGGTGATATTAAGTGCGATGTATCGGTTGTTAGTCAAGATATTCATTTAGCTAATAATCAAAAAGATGAAATTAGATGTGGTGATAATGGTATCTTTAAGGGTGTTCCTTTAACTGCTGAACAAAAGAAATTAAGTAAGATTGCTAGAGATATCTATGCTAACTATCCATATGATGGTAAGTATATTCTTGATGGCGATAAGCTAATTATTTGTCAAAGTAATGCATCTAATGATGAATTAAGTGCTTTATATCCTAACGCAACTATTAATCCACTTGGTGAATGGAGTGGTGGTGTCAATGTTGATAGTGGCGCAACAAATAGAAAACTTGGGTCGGATATGGCTGATTCAGTAACTGGTGGAGGTCTTCATGGTAAGGACTTATCAAAGGCTGATGTCAGTGTTAATATCCATTGTTTCTTAAAGGCACAAAAACTTAATGCACCAGTTACAATAAGTTGTGCTATAGGTGATGATTCAATCGATGGTTTACCATATAGCGAAATCGTTAAAGAAGCTAGAGAATATATTGATTCTGTTGGTGGCTTTGAAGAGTTTGCTAAATGGGGATTATATTAATTATGAAAACATTTTCATCATTATTTGACTTGAATTTTCATGTTTAAATGATAATATAGTTTTGTTCAATATTGCCTGTCTTAATTGATGGGCTTTATTATTTTTGAACGGTAGATTTAGGAGGACGTTTATGAAAAAATCTGCTTTCTCAACTAAGATGGTTGTAGCTACTGCCATTGGTGCTGCTTTATTCTTTGTTGTAGCTAAATTTGTTAGTATTCCTAGCTTTATTCCAAACACTAACTTCTCACTACAATATGGTATCTTATCATTTGTAGCTGCTTTGTTTGGCCCTGTTGCCGGTGGTCTAGTTGGTTTTATTGGCCATACTTTAAATGACTTAACTTGGGGTTCTGTATGGTGGACTTGGGCTGTAGGCAGTGGTGTACATGGCGTTATCGCTGGCTTAGCTTATAAGAAATGTAACCTTGATAAGGGTACTTTTGGTAAGAAGGAACTTGGCTTTTTCTTACTATACAATCTAATTGCTTGTGTTGTAGCTTGGTTAGTTCTTGCTCCAGTTGGTGATATTGTTGTTTATGCTGAAGATGCATCTAAGGTATTTGCTCAAGGCGTATTCGCTTGCATTGCTAACTTCTTAGTATCTGGTGTCATTGGTGGTCTATTATGTTTAGGCTATACTAAGACAATCGCTAAAGAAGGTTCATTAGATAAAGAATAGTTTTATATAAGCCGGTTTTGTGCCGGCTTTTTACTTTTAAATTTATGGAAAAAATTATCAGTTTTAAAGATTTCTCGTTTCAATATACAGCTCAAAAAAATCCAACATTAAAGAATATCAATCTTGATATTTATAGGGGTGAAAAAATCCTTATTTGTGGTCCAAGTGGTTCTGGTAAGTCAACACTAAGTAACTGTATTAATGGTTTAATTCCTTACAGTTATAATGGCAAAGTTGATGGTTCTTTAATAGTGGATGGCGTTGATACTTCAAAGTCTTCAATCTTTGAATTGTCTAATCATGTAGGTACCGTCTTACAAGATACCGATAGTCAATTTATTAGTTTAACGGTTGCCGAAGACATTGCTTTTTCATTGGAAAACAATTGTTATAGCAATGAAGAGATGGAAAAGATTGTTGAAAGAGTAAGCGTGGAAGTAGGTATCAACGATCATTTAAAGAGTGCTCCAGGTGAACTTTCTGGTGGTCAGAAACAAAGAGTTTCTTTAGCTGGTGTTATGGTAGGACAAGCTGATATTCTATTGTTTGATGAGCCTTTGGCTAATCTAGATCCTAAGACTGGTAAAAGCGCAATTGAACTTATTGATAAGATTCAAAAGAATAGTGGTTGCACAGTAATTATTATTGAACATCGTTTAGAGGATGTTTTATGGCGTAAGGTTGATAGAGTAATCTTAATGAATGATGGCATGATTACTTGTGATGAAGATCCTAATACTTTATTAAGCAGTGATGTTCTTGTTAAAAGTGGTATTAGAGAACCTTTATATATAACTTGCTTAAAGTATGCAGGAGTGGATATTACAAGTAATAAAAAGCCTGAGCATATTGATAGTTTAATTCTAAATAATGAGGATATTAAGACTGTTAATAAGTGGTATAAAGAGACTAAATTTGATAAAGATAAGAATAGAAACAAGGCAATCTTAAAGATTGATAATTTAAGTTTTAGATATGCTCATAATGATCATGATACTTTGCACAATATCTCTTTTGAGGTAAAAAAAGGTGAGATGCTTTCAATTGTTGGCCAAAATGGAGCTGGTAAATCCACTTTAGCCAAATTAATTTGTGGCTTTGAAAATAGTGACCGTGGTCATATTTATCTTGATGATAAGGATATAAGCGAGGAGTCAATTAGAGAAAGAGCCAAGGATATTGGTTATGTTATGCAAAATCCTAATCAAATGATTTCTCAATCTTTAATCTTTGATGAAGTTGCTTTAGGTATTAGAAATATTGGTTTAAGCGATGATGAAATAAAAAATAAGGTCTATGATGTTTTAAAGATATGTGGCTTATATGAATTTAGAAACTGGCCTATTAGCGCTTTAAGTTATGGCCAAAGAAAAAGAGTTACGATAGCTTCTATATTGGTAATGGGCCCCAAGGTAATTATTTTAGATGAGCCTACTGCTGGACAAGACTTTAAACACTATACTGAAATCATGGAATTTTTAAAGACTATTAATAAAAATGGTGTTACGGTTATCATGATTACTCATGATATGCATCTAATGCTTGAGTATACAAGTAGGGGTATTGTTGTTGTGAATGGCAAAGTACTAAGTGATAAGAGTAGCAGTGAGATTTTATGTGATAGTGAACTTGTTAAGGAGGCTGCACTAAAGGAAACAAGCTTATTTACTTTGGCTAACAAGTGTCATATTGATGATCCTGTTTCTTTTGTAGATTGTTTTATTATTTATGATAGGAAGGTAAGAGAAGATGGCTGCTAAGACCGTATTAAACTATATTCCTAAGAAAAGTATTGTACATGAACTAACAGGTACTACTAAGTTAATCTTGTTTCTTCTTTTTTCAATAATTTCTATGATTACTTTTGATATTAGAGTACTTGCGGCTTTATTTATCTTTTCTATAGTTACTTTTAAAGTAAGCAAGATAAAGTATAAAGAAGTAGCTTTCATGTTTAACTTTACAATCATCTTTACTTTGATTAACTTTATTGTTTTATATTTGTTTAATCCAAACTATGGACCAGACTTATATGGTTCTAGAACTGTATTACTACATATTGTGGGAAGATATGATATTACAGTTGAGCAATTGTTTTATCAACTTCATGTATCAAGTAAGTATTTAATTGGACTACCTTTAGCGATTATGTTTGTTTCTACTACTAATCCTAGTGAACTAGCTAGTTCTTTAAACGCTATTGGCATTCCATATAAAGTAAGTTATGCCTTCTCTTTAGCTTTAAGATATATACCTGATATTCAAAAGGATTATCATGATATATCTTTATCTCAACAGGCAAGGGGGGTAATGCTTGGCAAAGATGTAAAGCTTTGGACGAGATTTAAGAATGCCATTACAATTGTCTTGCCGTTAATTCTAGTAAGCATCGCTAGAATTGATACTATTTCTAATGCGATGGACTTGAGATGCTTTGGTAAGAATAGGAAGAGAACATGGTATATGCGTAAGAAGTTTACGAAAAAGGATTATGTTGTCTTAGTAGCTTGTATTATCTTTGCGGTTTTATGTTTAGTAGTAACTTTCTCTAATGGCTCTAGATTTTATAATCCATTTAAGTAGTATGCGAGAAGATTTAGTTTTAACTGATGAATTAAGAGATTTCTTATCAGAAGACTATGGTACTTTAGATAAGAGTGTCTATAAAAATAAGTTACTTGATATCACTTATTACAAGGATAAAAGATTAGATATCTATTATCCTGATGTTAAAAAGGATAAGTATCCAGTATTTCTAATTGTCTTTGGTGGAGGCTTTGTATCGGGCAATAAGGATTTGGCTTATATTGATTTAATGCTTAAGCCCTTAAAGTATGGCTATGCATGTGTAGTGATTGATTATACTTTAGCTATTAATGAAGTATTTCCTAGATGTTTAATCGATGTAAAAGAAAGTATTAATTTTATTCATATAAGCGCTGATAAATATCATCTTGATGATAATAATATAACACTATGGGGCGAATCTTCAGGCGGTTATTTAGGACTAGGTGCTTGTTTAATCGATAATAGCTTAATCGATTTAAACTTAAATACTAGCGTTAAGAATATGATTATCTATTATCCAATTGTGGATATAAGAGTTAAGTTTAAAAATAAGGTTTGTAATGATTTAATTTATGCCTTGCTTGGTGATAATAATTCTTATTTGAATATCGCTAGTCCAATTGATTTTATAAATGATAAGATGCCTGGCTTATATTTATGGCATGGTACAGGTGATACCTTGGTTGATGTATCACAAAGCTTAATGTTTATTGAAAAGATGGAGAATTATCCAAGTGTTAATTTCAAATATGAATTACTAGAGAATGAAGAACATTGTAGTGATATGTTCTTTGAAGATAAAAGTATTAATAAGATTATGGATTTTATAAAGGGAGAAGAAAAATGAAGAAGATGTTAGTGTTTCAAACAGATTTTACTTATGCAGAAGGAGCGGTAGCTTCAATGTATGGGGTATGTAAGAGTGTTGATGAGGATATAGAGCTTATCACAGCTACTCATGAGATTCCTCAATATGATACTTGGTCTGCTTCTTATAGACTTTATCAATATATTGATTTTTGGCCAAAGGGCACAATCTTTGTTTCGGTGATAGATCCAGGTGTTGGTACAAGTCGAAGAGCGTGTGTGGCTAAGACTAAGAATGGTTATTATATCGTTACACCTGATAATGGTTCTTTAACTCACGTTTATAACAAGTGGGGTATCGAGGAAGTAAGAGAAATAGATGAGACCGTAAATAGATTACATCGAGATGATAATGGTTATGTTTCTATTTTCCATGGCCGTGATTTATTTGGCTATTGTGCTGCTAAATTAGCATCGGGTCAAATTACTTATGAACAAGTAGGTCCTAAATATGATGTTAGTTTAATTAAAAGACATGAGATTCCTGAAGCTAAGGTGGTAGATGGAAGAATTGAGGGCATCTTTGAGATAAAGGATCCAAACTTTGGTAATCTTTGGACTAATATTCCACTAGATACTTTTAAGGAAATGGGATTTAAGTTTGGTGATATTGTTAAGACAACAATTTATCATAACGATGAACTTCTATATAAGTGGGATCTTCCTTACTATGATTCATTTGGTAAGGCAAAAGACCACACAGTCATGATTTATAACAATGAGCTTAATAAGATGGCTCTAGCTATGGTTGTAGATAATTTATGTAAGAAATATGATTTAACTTTTGGAAAGGATTATAAGGTAGTATTTGAACATGAATAATTTATTAGTATTTCAAACAGATTTTGGGCTTGATGATGGCGCAATTAGCGCTATGGAAGGCGTTTCCTTTGGAGTAAGCCAAAGTCTTAATATTCGCCATTTAACGCACAATATACCACAATACAATATCTTTGATGCTTCATATAGACTTTATCAAGCAATCAACTATTGGCCAGAGGGTACAGTATTTGTTTCGGTAGTAGATCCAGGCGTTGGTAGTTCTAGAAAAAGTGTTGTGGCCAAAACCAAGACTAATCAATATATTGTTACACCAAACAATGGTACTTTAACCCATATTGATAAATTTGTGGGTATTACAGAAATTAGGGAAATTGAAGAAAGCGTAAATCGTTTGAAGGATTCGGAACTTTCTTATACTTTCCATGGTCGTGATGTATACGCTTATACTGGTGCTAGACTTGCGAGTGATACCATTGATTTAGATGGTGTAGGACCAAAACTAGAATTAGATGAAATTGTTAAGCTTGACTTATATGGCTGTAAAGAAATTGAAAATGGCGTAAAAGGTCAAATTGATATTCTTGATGTAAGATTTGGTTCTCTTTGGACTTCTATTCCATATGAAGATTTTAAGAAGTGTGGATTTAAGTTTGGCGATAACATCTTAGTTAAAATCTTTAATAAAGATATTTGTGTATACGCTAATACAGTTAATTATGGAAAGTCTTTTGCGGATGTACCAATTGGTACGCCAGTTATCTATATGAATAGTGCATATCATATTGCCGTGGCAATAAATCAAGGATCTTTCGCTAAAGCCTATGGAATTGGCGTAGGAACTGATTGGAAAATCACAATGCAGAAAACAAATATTTAAATTAAGCCTTAAACAAGGCTTTTTAAATACAGACGCTTCCTTATAGATGTCACAAGCATAATTACCTAAAAGAGTCGTTATAGATTTGTCTGATATTTCTAAGCTAGAAAAAAGTATAAGTAATCCTTAGATAAATACGCTAAATACATTGGCTAATGCCTTAGGAAAAGAACTGATAAATCATTCTTAAAGGTTTTTCAACCAGAAATAGAACACATAAAGGTATGAAATTCAATTTTGATTGAGAAATATAGAATATACGGATATAATAACAATATAGAAAATAAAAATTTCTAAAATGTAGGAGACTTGGAATGAATTTATCGGAAGCTGTATATGATTATATTGAAAATAATTATGCTCAAAATGAGCCGATTTTTTTATCTAATCTAAATATTCCTGGCGTTAAGCCAGTAACAATTCGTCAACAAATGAAAAAGTTAATTGAAGAAGGCAAAATAAAACGATTTGATTCAGGCATATATTTTATTCCTAAAAAGTCAGAATTTGTACCTAGTTCTTCACTATCGATTGATGAAGTTATAAAAGAGAAATATCTTTTGAATGAAGGCAAATGTTGTGGCTATATAGGAGGCCTTCTCTTTGCGAACAAATTAGGTTTAACCACTCAAGTCCCTAGTGCTTATGAGGTATATACAAATAAGGCGACTACAGAATATAGAGAAACAAAACTTGGCAATATACGTATTATCCTTCGTAAACCTTGTTGCACGGTTGATGATGATAATGCGATAATACTTCAATTTCTTGATTTAATGAAAGAAGTAGAAGACGTTTCTGAGATTAAAGAAAAAGAGTTAAATAACAGAATTACGAATTATATGAAAAAAAGAAATATTGGTTTTAAAGATATAGAACGATACTTGTCTTATTATCCTGATAGAATTTATAAAAATATGTATGAGGTGGGACTATTAAATGGCGTATCTGCATGAAAATAAAGAAGAGTTTATAGACTTAATTTACTCCGCTAGCGAATCATATGGGGTGCTTCCAATCGTTGTCGAGAAAGATTATTATGTTACGATTGTTCTAGAATTGTTAGCTAAGAATCTTGGTTTTGTCGTGTTCAAAGGAGGAACATCACTATCTAAATGTCATAAAGTTATTAAACGTTTTTCTGAAGATATCGATATAACTACTGATTGCAAACCAACATCAAGTCAAATGAAAAAGTTAAAAGAATGTATAAAGGATATTGCTTTAAAGCTAAATATGGCTATTCCAAATATCGAAGATACACGTAGTAGAAGAAACTACAACAAATATATTCTTGAATATCAATCAATCTTAAATGGTTTTGATGAGACGGTTCAATCTCAAATTATATTGGAAACGTCGTTTACTGAAATATCTTTTCCAACTGTAAAGCTGCCTATAGGCTGCTATATAAGCGACGTTTTAACTAAAAATAAAATAATTAATTTAAATGAATATCATCTAGAACGATTTGAAATGAAAGTTCAAGGATTAGATAGAACTTTAGCTGACAAGGTGTTTGCAATATGTGATTATTATATGGAAGACAAAGTTAAGAAACATTCGCGCCATATTTATGATATATACAAGCTATTGCCATATGTTTCATTAGATAGTGAATATAAAAATCTTGTTAGAGAAGTGAGGGAAATACGATCTAATGCAAGCGTATGCCCATCAGCAAAAGCAAATGTCGACATTCCGAAATTATTAAAGGAAATCATAGATAGTAATGTATATAAAATTGACTACAACAATATAACAAAACGTATCTTAGAAGAAGATGTTGAATACAGTGTGGCGATAGATGCCTTAAGAAAGATAATACAGTCTAAAGTTTTTGACTAGGAATAAAAACTATTTTTAAACAACGGTAGTAGTGTGATTTCGTCTTAGTTTCTAAGTTTTCTATCTTTATACTAGAACCTTAGCTTTTAAATTAAATCTTATGTAACGGGTTTTTATCGATTGTACAACTTGGTGAATAAAAAACCTTAGACTTTGAAAAATTTGCAGTTTTTGGTCTTTTGGACTTTGAAGAAACTGCAAATTTTACCATTTTATACTTTGAAGAAACTGCATCTTAAGTAATAAAACGCCTTCATTAAAGCGTTTTTTAATGTTTTTAATTTATGAAACGAAACAAATGCAAAAATTGTATCAATTGAATGAAAAATAAGAATAAAAAAGTTGGTGAATATAGTGTAAAATGTTGGTGAATAAGTTGGTGAATAAAAGATAAGGTTGGTGAATAATATGAGCCTTAAAGAAAAAATATTAGAGCTTTGTGAATATAGTTATGAACAAGAATGGTTTGAATTTAAGGAAAATTGGTTTCAAGTGGACGCTTTAGGTGAATATGTGTCGGCTTTATCTAATGCGGCAGCTTTCCATTATAGAAACGAAGCGTATTTTATTTGGGGCGTTAATGATAAAACACATAAGATTGTGGGTACTACTTTTAATCCTTATCAAGATTACAATGAAGAGCCTTATCAAAATTATCTCGCAAGAAATTTGTTTCCTAGTCTAAACTTTCGTTTTGAAGAATTAGATATTGATGGTAAAAGAGTTGTTGTTTTGGTTATTCCAGCCGCTGAAGAAATACCTACATCCTTTAAAGAGAAACGCTATATAAGAATAGGCTTAGCTAAAAACAATATTAAAAACTATCCAAAAAGAGAGATTCAATTATTTAAGATTTTAAGCGGAAATATAGAAACTATCGAGACTTTATCATCAAAGTATCAAGATTTAACTTTTCATAAATTATTTGGTTATTATGGCTCTAGAGGGATTGTTTTAAAAAAAGAGACTTTTGAAAAAAATTTGAGTCTAAGAAATAAAGATGGAGAATATAACATACTTGCTCAATTACTTTCCGATGATTCACATACGCCTTTAAGAGTATCTATTTTTGAAGGAAAAACAAAGGGATCTAATTTATTTTCGGTAAGGGAATTTGGCAATAATTGTTTGTTGTATTCACTTGATGATGTGCTTAGATATGGTGATGTGCTTAATATTATTCAAGCTGATGAGAAAGATAGAGTTGTTGAACGTAAGGAAGTTCCTTTGTTTGATAATAAAGCATTTAGAGAAGCAATAATTAATGCGGTTTTACATAATTATTGGGTTAGTGGCAATGAACCAATGATATCTGTTTTTTCAGATCGAATTGAAATCCTATCAAGGGGTGTATTGCCTCCCGGTCAAACAAAAGAGGGCTTTTATTTAGGTGAATCAGTTCCTGTAAACGAAAAGCTTTCGGAAATCTTTCTACAACTTCACATTAGCGAAAAATCGGGAAGGGGTGTTCCTAAGATTGTTGAGGTATATGGGGAGGATGCGATAACTTTTAGAGAGAATTCTATCGTTGTAACTATACCGTTTTTAAAATTAAATGAAGTCCACGAACCAGAACTAGAATACTGCTATGATAAAAAGCCTTTAAATAGTCGAAGAAAGAACATTTTAAAAGAAATAAAACATAATCCAAACGTTTCAAAAACAGAGCTTCAAAAGATATTAGGAATAAGTTTGACAGCTGTTGATAATAACATTTCTTATTTGAGGAAAAACGGATATATAGAAAGGGTTGGCAAAACAAAGGGTGGTTATTGGAAGGTTGTTAAAGATTAACCATAACAAAGATAGAAAATATTTAAGAATGTAAAAAGATGTAAAGAGATGTAAAAGAAACTAGAACATGTAAAAAGATGTAAAAACATGTAAAAAGATGTAAAATATTTATGAAGATGTAAAAGGGGAAAATCATGCAAAAAAATCCATTCACATTGTCTTTTGGTAAAAAACCAATAGAGTACATAAACCGTTATAGCGATGAAGATAAGATTTTTGATATATTTACAGGTATGCCTGTTACTGATCAAATATATATGCTAACTGGTATTAGGGGAAGTGGTAAAACGGTGGCTATGTCTAGTTTGTGTGAAAGAATTGGGAAACTTGATGATTGGATAATCATTAAGATTAGTCCTGTGGATAACATTCTTGATGCGCTATACAAAAATCTTCTTTACAACAAGAAAGTTCATCAAGTTTTTGTTGAAGCTAAACTCGATATTTCTTTGTTCGGTATAAACATTTCAGTAGACAGCAATTTCCCTGATAAAAATTTGGTACAAGCAATTGATGACATATTAAAAGCCTTACAAAAGAAAGATATTAAAGTATTGATTGCGATAGATGAGGTAACCAATACTAAACAAATGGTAAGGTTTGTGAGTGCTTTTCAGCTTTTTATTACAAATAATCGCTTAATTTTCTTTTTGGGTACATCTTTATTAGACGAACTAGAAAGCTTACAAAATGTTAAAAATCTTACTTTTTTATATAGGGCTCCAAAGGAAATATTGGTTCCGCTTAACTTAAAGTCAATCACGAAAACATATAAGAGAGTATTTGATATAAGTGACAAAGAAGCTGCTTCTATGGCTTTTCTTACTAAAGGATATCCTTTGGCTTTCCAAGTTCTAGGATATGTTATATGGGAAAGTGAAAACAAAACTATAGATGAAAAGATTTTGGATGAATTTGATGAGAGAATGGCGGATGTAGCTTATACAAAGATATGGTCCGGGCTATCAAACAACGATAAAAAAGTTATGATGGCTATTGAAAGTTCTAATACTAAAAGTGTGAAAGAAATTAGAGAACTTACTAATATGGATATCAATTATTTTAATCAATATCGTAGACGCTTAAAACAAAGGGGTCTAATTGATACAACGGAATATGGCTCAATAGAATTCTCTTTGCCTAGATTTAGCGAGTTCATTGCGTTTTTAAGTTTTGGCGAATAGTAAAAATTCACTATTATGGTTATTTTCAATACTTTAGGAATAGTTGGTGAACTACTTTTTCAATGTTATTTGCCATATTATTTTTTTGGGGTAAACTAAAGATATGAGTTTAACTGCAGGAATTATTGGACTACCTAATGTTGGTAAGTCGACTTTATTTAACGCTATTACAAATTCAAGGGTTGAGGCTGCTAACTATCCTTTCGCAACAATCGAGCCAAATGTCGGCATTGTTGAAGTAAAAGATGAAAGATTAGTTAACTTAGCTGAAATATTTAAACCAGAAAGGACTATTTTTACAACTTTTGAATTTACGGATATTGCTGGTCTTGTTAAGGGTGCTAGTACTGGTGAGGGACTAGGTAATAAGTTTTTGGCAAATATTAGAGAAGTTGATGCGATTTGTCATGTTGTAAGATGTTTTGAAGATAACGATATTCAACATGTTTACAATCGTATTAATCCCGTTGATGATATTGAGATTATTAACTATGAATTAATCATGGCTGATATGGCTACTTGTGAAAATAGAATTTCTAAGGTAGAGAAGAAGGCTCTTACTACTAAAGACAAGGAAGCGGTTTTTGAATATAACATTCTTAAGCGTATTCATGAGGCTTTAGGCAAATCTATTTTAGTGAGAAGTCTAGAATTTAATGATGAAGAGAAGGCTTATATTAAGCAATTTTGTTTCTTAACTAGTAAGCCTGTTATCTATATTGGTAATATCAAGGAAGAAGAAATTAATGATCCAGACTCTAATCCTCATTTTGTAGCTTTAAAAGAATATGCTAGTAAAGAGGGCAGTGAGGTTGTAGCTATTAGTGCACATATTGAAGAAGAGCTTTCTGATTTAAGCAAAGAAGATAAGGAAGCTTTCTTACAAGACTTGGGTATTAATCATTCTGGTCTTGATGAGCTTATTTTAAAGGCTTATAAGACATTAGGCCTTAAGACATTCTTTACAGTTGGTAAAGATGAATGCCGTGGTTGGACCTTTACTGATGGTATGAAGGCTCCAGATTGTGCTGGTGTTATTCATACCGATTTCAAAAGAGGCTTTATTAAGGCTGAAGTATATGCCTATGATGATATGATG
>CAVCDR010000053.1:0-17250 GCA_963601025.1 Agathobacter sp.
GATCTAGAGGGTCTACAAACAATGCGTATGTTGGCACGTAATATGGCTTTCTATCTTAAGAATATGCCTGGCGTAGATATTAAGAAAGAAAAGCGTATTTTGACTAACTTTGTTAGATAATAAGCTATTACATTGAGTGATAATGATATTAATAAAGGAGCGATATATGAGAATGTTGTAGCTCAAGAGCTATCTTGTAAGGATATTGATCTATATTATTACAATAGTAAAAAATATGGCGAAGTTGATTTTTTGTTTGAGGATAATAATGGAATCGTTTTAATTGAAGTTAAAAACGGTAAGAATTATTTAAGACATTCAGCAATTAATAATATATTGTCGGAATATAGAAGTAGGATATCAAAGGCTATTGTTTTTAGTATTGATAATGTTAAAGAAGAAGGCGATATTTTATATTTTCCTTTATATATGTTGATGTTTGTTGATAAAGATATTGAACTAGATATAAATATTAGTATAGATAAATATAAATTTTAATTGAAAGTTACTCGGAGCAAATTGAGCCAGAGCAAACTGAATAAAAAACTATTTCTTTAAATCGTAATATTAAGAATTATGACTTTTAGTCAATTGTAAGCATATAATATATACCATGGACAATAAAGAAGAAAAGAGCGGTGGATCTGCCATGGAGAAGATAGCTTCTTTTATCGTTGATAGAAGAAACTTGTTTTTCCTTATTTATATTTTTGCGATTCTATTTTCTATTTTTTCAACTAGTTGGGTACAAGTGGAAAATGATATTACTACTTACTTACCTGATGATACAGAAACTAGACAAGGCTTGACGATTATGAATGATAACTTTACTACCTATGGTAGTGCTAGAGTTATGGTTTCTAATATTTCTTATGATAAGGCCTTAAGTTTAAAGGAAGAATTAGAGGAAATAGATGGTGTTACTTCTATTACTTTTGATAATACTAGTGATCATTATAATAATGGTTCAGCCTTATTTTCGGTAACTTTTGATGGTGAAAGTGATGATGAAATATCAAAGAGTGCCATGAATGAAATAAAGGCTAAGTTAAGTAGTTATGACACTTATGTTGATAGTGAAGTAGGTGTTGATAGCTCGGCTGAATTAGCTAGTGAAATGGTGGTTATCGTTATAGTTGCGGCAGTGATTATTGTCATAGTCTTGACATTAACTTCAAGGTCTTATGCCGAAGTTCCAGTTTTGATTTTAACATTTGGTGTGGCAGCTATTTTGAATATGGGAACTAACTTCTTGTGTGGCAAGATTTCCTTTATTTCTAATTCCGTAACCGTTGTCTTACAGCTTGCGTTAGCCATCGACTATGCGATTATTTTATGTCATCGTTTCTCTGATGAACATGAAAGCCTAGAAGCTAGAGAGGCTTGTATAAAAGCCTTATCAAAGGCTATTCCCGAAATTAGTTCATCGTCTTTAACAACTATTTCAGGTCTTGCAGCCTTAGGCTTTATGCATTTTGGAATTGGCATTGATTTAGCGGTTGTCCTAATTAAGGCGATATTCTGCTCACTTCTTTCTGTATTTACTTTGATGCCTGGTTTGTTGATGCTGTTTTCAAAGTGGATCGATAAAACGCAACATAAAAACTTACTTCCTAAAATTGATATAGTAGGTAAGTTTGCCAATAAGTCAAAGTATATTATTCCCCCATTATTTTTGGTTGTGATTGTGGTGGCTTGTTACTTTTCTAATCAATGTCCATATGTTTATTCTTATAACGATTTAGAGACAGCTAAAGCAAGTGAGAGCCAGATTGCCAGAACTCATATTAAGGCTAACTTTGGCAATTCTAACATGGTGGCCATTATTGTGCCAAAGGGTAGTTATGATAATGAGCGCAACGTTTTAAATGAGATAGAAGAATTAGATGGCGTTAAGTCAACTCAAGGTTTAGCGAATGTAGAGGCTATGGATGGCTATATGTTGGCTGATGCCTTAAGTCCTAGAGAGTTTTCTGAGTTAACAAATCTAGATTATGAAATTGCTCAGGTATTATATTCGGCTTATGCCTTAAATTATGATCAATATGGTGAACTAATTAATGGTATTGGCAATTATAAGGTTCCCTTATTTGATATGTTTATGTTTCTAGAGGATGAGATGGATAGTGGTAATATCTATCTTTCGGGGGATACCCAAGATACTTTAGATGATTTATTTGATCAATTGGATAAGGCTAAACTACAACTTCAATCAGATAGCTATTCAAGACTTGTTGTATATCTAAATCTTCCTGAAGAGTCGGATGCGACAACTACTTGTTTAGATAAGATTCATGAGATTATTGGTAAGTACTATGATAGTGATTACTATGTTGTAGGTAATTCTACTTCCGCTATTGATTTATCTAGTTCTTTTGTTGGTGATAATACCTTAATTTCCATATTATCTGCGTTGTTTGTAATTATTATCTTGTTGTTTACCTTCCAATCAGCTGGTTTACCAGTATTGTTGATTATTGTAATACAAGGTTCTATTTGGATTAACTTTGCAGTTCCAACTTTAACAAATGAGCCACTATATTTCCTAGGCTATTTGATTGTTAATTCTATCCAAATGGGCGCTAACATCGACTATGCGATTGTTATATCAAGTCATTATACAGAACTTAAGGAAGAGGGCATGAAGCCATCAGAGGCTATCATTGAAGCCTTAAATAGTTCTTTCCCTACCATCTTTACTTCTGGTTCTATTTTAGCTAGTGCTGGTGTACTTATTTCTTATATGACAACCAATCCGGTTATTGCGGCCATTGGCGAATGTCTTGGTAGAGGTACGATTGTTTCAATCATCTTAGTATTCTTTGTCTTACCGCAAATTCTTGTATTGGGTGACTTTATTATTGAGAAAACTTCATTTAAGATTAAGACACCTTTAAGTAAGAATATGCAAAATTCTAATGGTACACTTGCCTTAAATGGTCGTATTAGAGGTAAGGTTAATGGTTATGTTGATGGTGACTTTAAGGGTGTTTTAAGAGGTCAATTAAATGCTTTAGTTAGTACAAGTGATACAAAGGAGGATGGTGAAAATGAAGAAGAGGCTTAGTTTTTTACTTATTCTTTTGTTGACTTTTACTAGCGTTCCTGTGCATGGTGAAGATAATGTGGTTCATATTCGCAGTGTTAATGATTGGAAACAATTGGCTAAAGATTGTATTACCGATTCTTATTCTAAGGGTATTACTGTAAGCTTAGATAATGATTTATTGTTTGAAAATAACTTTGTTTCTATTCCTTACTTTAATGGTGCTTTTAATGGGAATAATCATCTTTTAAAGGGTATTAGCTTAGATAGTGATGAAAGTAATGTTGGCGTCTTTAGAATTACGGGCAAAGATAGTGTAATTAGTGATTTAAATGTTAGCTTTAGTGTTGATAGTGATGGCACAAATGTAGGTTTTGTTGGGTATAACCAAGGTAAGCTAGAGTCTATTAGTGTAAAGGGGAATGTTAGCGCTACAGACAATGTGGGTGTTGTAGTTGGCTATAATAGCGTTAATGGTTCGATTGTTAATTGTAGTAGTGATGGCAAGCTATATGGCAAACATTATGTCGGTGGTATTGTTGGCTTAAATTATGGGCTTATTAAAAGCTGCACGAATAATGCTGGTGTAAATAATGAAGTAAAGGATGATATTGTAGATATTAATACCATTAGTATTGAGTCTTTAACTAGTACCGAGAATGTAGCGAGTGTTACTGATTTAGGTGGCATAGCTGGTAGTAATTTTGGGGCTTTAAAAGATTCTTATAATTATGGAACAGTAGGCTATGAACATGTTGGGTACAATGTTGGTGGCATATGTGGCAGTTCTAGTGGTTATGTTTATAACTGCGTTAATAACGCTAGTATCCTTGGCCGAAAAGAGGTCGGTGGTATTGTTGGACAATTTGAGCCGGCAATGTCTTTAAATTTTAGCGAAGATTATCTTCAATCGATGAAAAGGCAAATCAATAATGTTTCTAGTAGTGTAGATAGTGCGGTTAATGAAGTTAAGAATATTAATGATACTAATTATGATGGTTTAAATAGTATGGCTAGTTCTCTTAAGGAGGCTAGTAGTAGTGTTGATACTTTACTTAAGAGTGGTTTTACTTTTAACGAGGAGACCAAGAAGCTTGAAAGAAGCGATGAGTATGATGCGGCTAGGGCGGCTTTATCTAGTAGTTTGAGTAATGTCTTTTCGACTATGGAAGGTATTGCGGATTCTAATATGAATTCGGGTACAGAGTTAAATTCTAGTTTGAAGAATGTGAATAATAGTTTACAGTCTTTAAGTAATACGGCTGTTAATTTTTCGGATTCCATTACTAATGATAAATTTACTTTTGAGGATGTTTCTTTACAAGATAGTGATGATATTGTTGAGGGTAAGATTAGGACTTGTAACAATCTTGGTGATGTTGATGGGGATATCAATGTTGGTGGTATTGTGGGGGCTATGGCTAGAGAGAATGATTTAGATCCGGAGGATGATTATACGATTAGTGGCCAAACTTCGCTTAATGCAACTTATAAGATTAGGGCTGTTATTAATGATTGTGTTAACCAGGGTAAGGTTACTATTAAGAAGAATAATGCTGGTGGTATAGCTGGTAATCAGGATTTGGGTGTTATTAAAAATAGCATCAATTATGGCTTATTAAACTGTGATGGGGCTAATTATGTTGGAGGTATTGTTGGTAAGTCTATTTCTAATGTGAATAATAACTATGCCAAGTGCTTTATCTATGGTAGTGATTATGTAGGTGGTATTGCCGGTAGTGGTAGTAAGCTTGTGAATAATGGTTCTTTAGCACAAATTAAGAGCGGTGATGATTATGTTGGCTCTATTCTTGGTGATTTTAGTAATACGGATAATAATCTAGTTGAGGATAGTGACGATGTTAAGGGCAACTATTACTTATATGAAGATTATGGGGCTATAGATGGCATTAGTTATTCTAATAAGGCTTATTTAATTAGTAGTGATGATTTCTTAAATAGTGATGTATCTAACGACTTAAAGAAGGTTTATGTATACTTCTATAATGATAAGAATTTAGTTAGTAAGAAGACTTTAAATTATGGTGATAGCTTGTCTTTAGGCGAGGTGCCTGATGTCAGTGATAAGGAAAATGATTATGGTTCTTGGAATAGTCTTGTCAGCAATGATTTAAAGAATATTACTAAGGATTTATTGTTTGATTTAGAGTTTACTAATGTTTATCCTTCTATTTCTAGTGATGAGGAGCCTTTGGCTTTAATTGTGGCCCTTGGAACATTTGTTAGAGATGATAAGGTTTCGGTTATGACTAATTCAAAGAGTAATAATGAGATCACTTATACATATTCTTTAGATATGGCTAGTACCTCTAGTGTTGACAGTTTAAGAGTGTATGCGAATAACTATGGTGATTATGATGTTTACGTTAATGATTCAAAGGTTAATTATACGGTTGATGGTAGTTACTTCGATATTGATTATAATGAGGATATCAAGTCTATTACGGTTAAAAAGAGGGCTAACTATTCTTATCTAATCTATGCAGGAGTTGGTGTTGTTGCAGTAGTGATTGTTGGCAGCATTATTACTAAGAAGAAGAAAAATAAGAAGAAGGAAGCTGAGTAGGCTTCCTTTTGAAAATTAGTTGTAATAGAGAAATAAAGCAGGATAATTAGGCCCAAATAGGAATATGTTTCATATACCGAGGTGCTGTTTTATTGTCGCTTGGTTTAATTAATCCTTTTTTTATTGCGAGTTTTATAAGTCTAGATATGCTTGCAAAAGAAGAGGATTTTAGTCCAAATCTTTCTCTTAATGATGTATTAGCCATCATTTCTTGATTTATGTATTTTATACAACAGTGCATATATGTAGCCCATAATTTATCTATATAGATTAAGTATTTGTACAATGTCCATAGACAAGTTTCCGAATAGGCTTTGATTGGTATTAAATTAACGGGTCATTTATTACTTATTCAAATACTTGTTCAATACGAAATACTAATTAAAGAATATATGCATCATCTATAATAAATGTATTAGAACAATTATCTTATATATCCTATAAGCGCTTAAAAAGGATGGCCATTTTTTTGCCACCTAAAACATATATTCTAATGGTGAGGTTGATGATGAAAAAGATTGCGGTTACAACAAGATTTATTAAACAAGAGTTTGGTGGTGGCTATTATTATGTTAATAACGCTAATGTAAGAATGTTTAATGATAATGATGTAATACTTGTTCCAATTACTAGTACTAAGGAAAAAGATTTTATTTTGGATACTTGTGATGGCTTATTTGTTCCTGGTGGATGCGATATTAATCCTAAAGAATATAGTGAAGAAATGAATGGTTCAATTGATCCGGTTGATTTTATTGATGAATTAGATTTGTTTTATATTAGGGAATTCTATAAAGCTAAAAAACCAATCTTGGGAATATGTCGTGGTATTCAAATTATTAATGTTTGTTTTAACGGCAGTCTATATCAAGATATCAAAGGACATAATAAAGTCTTTCATAATGTAAAGGTAGAAAAAGATAGCTTTGTGTATGATTTATATAAGCAAGATATTTTGAGTGTAAATAGTTATCATCATCAAGCTATTAAAGTATTAGGTGATGGATTAAGAGCTGTGAGCTATAGTGATGAAGGCTATATTGAGGCCGTTGAGGGTGAAAATATCTATGCTGTGCAATGGCATCCAGAAATATACGACGCAAATAATTTTATTAAATATTTCATAGAAAGGATTTTTTAAGATGAAAGAGATTAAGTGTCCACATTGTGGCCAAGTATTTACAATTGATGAGTCAAATTATAATTCAATTGTTAAGCAAATTAGGGATCATGAATTTCTAGATGAGTTAAAAAGAAGAGAAGATGAGATTTCTAAGAAACTTGATTTGGAAAAAGAATTAGTTAAGAATGATGCGAATAAGGAAATTGAGAAATTAAAGAATGATTTAAGGCTTAAAGATAGCGAGTATCAAAGTAAATTGAAAGAGGAGACTAGTAAGCTTAATCAAGAGATTGCTTCTTTAAAGGAGAGAGAAAGAAACTTTGATGTGCAAAAGGATAGTGCATTAAAGGAACTTTCGGCTAAAAAGGATATTGAGAACGTTAAGTCTTTAAATGATGCGAAAGAGAAGATTAATCAGTTACAAAGGCAATTAGAATTAGATAATACCAATAAGGAAAAGGAGATTGCTTTACTAAAACAAGAGATAAAAAACAAGGATACTGAAAAGGATTTGGCTGTTTCTGATGCATTATCTAAAGCGAAGGATGCTAAGGATAAAGAGGTTTCGGATATTAGAGGAAAGTATGAAGCTTATAAGATTGAGGCTGAATCTAAAATAGATAATCTTAATAATATTTATCAAGAGAAGTTAAATAATAAGGATAAAGAGCTTGCTGATAAGCAAGAGCAAGTCAATTATTATAAAGACTTAAAGACGCGTATGTCTACTAAGATGATTGGCGAGACTCTTGAACAACATTGTTTTAATGAGTTTAACCGTTTAAGATCTTTGTTTCCTAATGCGAGTTTTGATAAAGATAATGATGCAAGCAGTGGTTCAAAGGGCGACTTCATCTATAGAGAAACTGATGATAGTGGTGTTGAAGTTCTATCAATTATGTTTGAGATGAAAAATGAGGCTGATACTACAGCTACTAAACATAAAAATGAAGATTTCTTTAAGGAATTAGATAAAGACCGTAAGGAAAAGAAGTGTGAGTATGCGGTACTTTGTTCACTTCTTGAAGCTGACAGCGAATATTATAATGCAGGCATTGTTGATGTTTCTTATAAGTATGAGAAGATGTATGTTATTAGACCACAATCTTTTATTCCTTTGATTACTATTTTAAGAAGTGCTGCATTAAATAGCTTATCTTATAAAAAGGAGCTTATGATTGAAAGAAACAATAACTTGGATGTAGCTAATTTTGAGGAAAACATGAATAAATTTAAGGACGCTTTTGGCAAAAACTATGAGGCGGCTTCTAAGAAATTTAATGATGCGATTGATGAGATAGATAAGTCTATTTCGCATCTAAATAAGATTAAAGATGCATTATTATCTAGTGATAGACAATTAAGACTTGCTAATGATAAGGCACAGGACTTAAGTATTAAGAAGCTTACTAAGAATGCACCTTCGGTAGAGAAGAAGTTTAAAGAAATTGGTCATGAGTAATCATGACCAATTGCATTTAAATCTCTAAGTAATTCAGGAATGTCATTAGAGATAGTGTCGTAGACAATTGTTAAATCTACAAGGATTTTCTTTTTTGAATTCTTCTGATAGTTTATTGACGTTTTCGGATATTTGAATTAGACGAAACAACATTGAGTCTACCAAGATGTCGTTATTTACAAAATCATCTTTATTTAGATTTTCTGTATACTTAATAATAAAATTCACATCAGTTAACATTTTGTTATAGTAATAATTATCGTTTTTAATATTATCCATATATTTTTATACCATCTTTCAATATTTCATTTAATAAATCGGGGTTATTGGTTACTTGATCAAAGTTTAAGACATCAACTTTCTTTTTTAGTTCTTCTCTTAGCTTTTCAGTCATCTCATAATACTTTAATCCTGAAATTGAGGTTTTAATCAATAAATCAATATCACTACTTTCTTTTGCCTTATTTTTGGCATATGAGCCAAATAAGTAACAATATTCCACGTTGTAGTCTTTTAGTATTGATTTAGTTATTTCGATTATTTTTTGCAACGTCAGTATTCCGTTTTCTTCATCTATATAATTATATTTTTCAAGTTTTTGTTGCATATATAGATATTTAAGGGAGCTTGCTTTTTGGGCAACGGTCTCATAATTTTGATAGGTTCTTAAAGGAACACCTAAATATGATGCGCATTGTGCTTGAGTTAGATTGTTGGCTTTTCTTAATTCTTTTAATGTCATTATATTACCTTTACTTTAATATACTAAAAATAGAATGGTTACGCAATAAAATACGCAACTATTGCGTAAAATATTTTAAAATAATACGCAAGTTTTACATATCCTATTAGAATGGTTGGTTATCATCTGTGAATTAAATGACGATAATATGAAACATCGTTGTGTTTATTGTTTGTATTAGCGTTAGAATAATACTTATGAAAAAGCAATCGAAGCTAGATTTACTTAATGGTCCTATTTGGATTCAAATACTATTATTTTTCTTTCCTATAATGCTAGGAACTTTCTTTCAACAGTTATACAACACTGTTGATGCGATTGTGGTGGGCAACTTTGTTGGCAAGCAAGCTCTTGCGGCAGTAGGTGGCAGTACAGGTACTTTAATTAATTTACTTATTAACTTTATTAGTGGTTTAGCTGGTGGGGCTACGGTAGTCATTGCGCAATGCTACGGCAAGAAGGATGAAGTAGGTATTTCCAAGGGAATTAAATCAGGCATGTTTTTGGGCATTGCCTTAGGTTTTATATTAATGGTTGTTGGTATCGCTTCTGCTAGAGTGTTACTAGAGTCGATGGATGTAACTAGTGATATACTTCCTTTTGCGGTTATTTATATGCGTATATATTTGTTGGGCCTTATTCCAACAATGATTTATAACGTTGGCTCAGGTGCTTTAAGGGCGATGGGTGATTCTAAAAAGCCATTATATTTTTTGATTATTTCTTGTTTTGTGAACATCGTTTTAGATATTTTATTGGTTTGTGTAATAGGTATGGGCGTTGAGGGTGCAGCTATTGCCACAATATGTTCACAACTCGTTTCTTGTGTTCTAATTTTAATTGTACTAGGCAAAAAGGATACTTTTTATCATTATGATATTCGCGATTTAAGTTTCGACAAGGACTATTTAAAACAGATCGTTATCATTGGCTTGCCTACGGGTATTCAATCGGTTTTGTATTCAGTTTCTAACTTATTTATTAATGCCCAAATCAATGGCTATGGTACAGATACAATTGCGGCTTATACGGCCTTTGGTAAGATTGATGCCTTATTTTGGATGGTATCTGGAGCGTACAGCGTAGCCCTTATTACGGTTGTTGGCCAATGTTTTGGTGCCAGAAAGATTGATCGTATGAAGAAGGCGGTTAGAACTTGCATTCTTCTTTATTGCATTACTTCAGCTTTAATAATTGGCGTATGTTACTTTGGTGGTCAATACTTATATCAACTATTTACTAGTGATGCGGGTGTAATTGAAATAGGTATGGATATTCTTAAGTTCTTGTGTCCATATTGGATTACGTTTGCGCTTATTGAGATTTATTCTTCAACAATTAGGGCATGTGGTGAATCTTTAAAGCCAATGATTATCACGGCTTTGGGTATATGTGGTCTTAGAATTGTTTGGATTTGTTTCTATCCTTCTAAATCGGTTATTGAAACACTATATTGTTATCCTATTTCTTGGATTGTAACGAGTCTTATTTTCTTATTCTATTATTTAAAGGGTTCTTGGTTAAAAAGAGCTTTAAACAGTGTAAAATAAGAATGTGAAGGATATAAGCAAGTTTATTAATTTAGGCTTAAGCATTGTTTCGATAATTGTCTTTTGTTTATATATTGGTTATAAGACTAATAATTACTTACTTTGGATTATTATTGGAATTATTGCGGTCCTATTTTATTTGTTTAGTTTTTTAAATAAGAAATGAAATTATACGAAGTAGAAGATATTGAAAAGGTCAAGGATGACTTATTAAATGGTGATATTGTGGCGTTTGGTACGGATACAGTATTTGGTTTAGCTTGTGTTTATGATAATTTAAAGGCTATTGAAAAAATCTATAAGGCTAAAAATCGTGAGGCTAAGAAGGCTTTGCCGATGATGTGCGGTAGTGTTTTGATGATTGATGATGTAGCTTATGTCAGCGATAAGGCTAGAAAGATTATGAATAAATATATGCCTGGAGCTATTACGCTTATTTATAAGAAGAAAGATTGTATAAGTGATAGTTGTACTAGTGGGTTAGATACTATTGGCATTAGAATTCCTAATGATAAGTTTATTTTAAATTTAATTAATTTGGTTGGTAAACCACTTCTTGTTACTAGTTGCAATATGTCTCATGAGCCTAATTTGTGTAAGTGGACTGATGTCTTAAAGGTGATGGATGGCCGCATTGATGGCTTAGTTAAAAAGGATGCCTTAGGTGGAGTAGCTAGTACGATTGTTGACTGCAGTAAGGATGATATCAAGATATTAAGGGAGGGTCCTATTTCAAGGGAAGAAATATTGGACTTAGTAAAGGAGATAGAATGTTAAATCCAATCTATGTGACAGGGCACAAGAACCCTGATACGGATGCGATTGTTTCTAGTATCGCTTATGCTGAATATAAGAGAATACATGGCTTTAATGCGATTGCAGGTCGTGTGGGTCCGGTTAGAAATGATACTGAATATTTACTGGAGCGTTTTAATTTTGATGATCCTTTGCATCTTTACACGGCTAAGTGTACGATAAGAGAAATTGAGTATGATAAGGCGGTTACTGTTTCTAAGGATATTACTATTAGGGAGGCTTTAAATAAGCTTATTAAGACAGCTTCTAAAACCGTTTTTGTAACTAATAACGACCATTTAGAGGGTATTGTTTCCTTGAGTAATTTAAATGAACTATGGACAGCTGATGATAAGTATTTGGCTAAGGTTTTAAAGACGGTTACTTTAAAGAATATTCTTAAGACTTTAAAGGGTAAGATTTTATATAAGACTGATTATTTTGAGGTATCAGGATATGTTGATATTGCGCCTACTTTAGATGGTGAAGTACATAAGGGCGATATTGTTATTACTAGTAGTGAAAGAGTATTTAAGCAAGCTTTGGCAGCTAAAGCAGGGCTTATTATTATCATTGGTCATTTTGATAAGTTTGAAAGTATGGTCGATGATATGAAAAAGGCTAACGTTAATGTCATTAAAAGTGAGCTTAACGCCCTTAAGATTTCTAAGCTTATTTATCAAGCTCCTAGCATTGAGTGCGTGATGGTTAAAGCGGATAGAGTAGTTACGGTTTCTAGTAATGAGACAGTTGATGCCTGTCTTTTAAAGATTTCTAAGTCTAGATATCGTTCTTATCCAATTCTTGATGAAAACAATTTGGTTGTAGGGTCTATAAGTAGATATCATCTTAATAACTATAATAAGAAACAACTTATTTTGGTTGATCATAATGAGAAGAAACAGTCAATTGAGGATATTGATTTTGGGGATATTGTGGAAATAGTTGACCACCATCGCCTTGGCGATTTAGTTACCAACAATCCAATTACTATTACAACTATGGTAGTAGGTGCTACGGCTACAATTATTGCCAAGAAGTTTATGGATGAGAATATTGATTTACATCCTAAGATGGCTGGTTTATTACTTGGAGCCATACTTTCAGATACGATGGATTTTACAAGCCCCACCACTACTACTCTTGATATAGAGATAGCTAATGAGCTTGAGAAGATATCGGGTATAAAGGCTAATGAATTATATGAGGGCATTGTTAGTCATGGTGATTCTTTATTAGATAGAAGGACCGTTGATGTCTTATATGAAGACTATAAGGAGTTTGTGATTAATGGCTTTAAGGTTGGAATTTCACAAGCTACTATTAAGAATAATGATGAGTATTTTGCCGTCAAAGATTCAATTAAATCTACTTTAGCTGATACTTCTAAGACTAGTGGCTTAGATTTAATGATTTGTATGATGACGGATATTTATGGTGCTGGATCTTTTGTGTTGGCTAGCGGCAATAAACATGATGCGCTTAATATGATGTATCCTGATTATAATGAGGATAAGATGGTTGGCAAACTTGTTTCGCGTAAGAAACAAATGCTTCCTAGTATTATTGAGGTCTTATCGTAATGATAAGACTTTTAATACATGACCATTTAGTTATTGATGATTATCGTCAATATGAAGATGGGGCAATCCTTTTAGATGATAAGCATATTTTAGAGGTGTTTGTTAATAGTAATAAAATAAATGATGCTTATTATGATGAGGTCATTGATTTAAATAATAAGATTGTTATGCCTAAATTTTATGATTTAGATCTTTTGAGTAGTAAACAAATTGTTGTTGATCCATTAAATGTTAAGTTAGAAGAAAATAAGGCTGTCATGCTTGGAAATAGTAAGGCTTATAGTAAGGATGTAAATATTGATTATGATGGTTACTATGACCTATTTAATAATATGACAGGTTTTGATGTATTTAACTTTGGCTTAGTAAATAAGGCTTTTAATGATTATGATAAGTATGTTGAAGTTGATGGTGACCTAGATATAAGTGTTTTAAAAGTTATTTATAAGCTTATTAGAAAAGATAAGATTATTTTAATTAATGATGTTTTAAATGGGTTAAGGAAGTTTAAAGATATTGGGGCTAATTATAATGAACTTTTAATGTTTTCTAGTTTAAATGCCTATCGTTTATTTAAGATGGATAAGGAATATGGTTCCTTAATTAAGGGCAAAAGTGGTGCTTTAATTGTTTTAGATAATGATTTAAAGGAAGTAGCCTATGTATAAGTTTTATTTAAGAGTTCTGGTGTATTTTGTTTGTTTCTTCTTTTCTTTATATGGGCTTAGCGCCTTTGATTTTAATCGTTTTATTAAGAAAAACCATATAGCCAGTTCTTGGATATTATATTTTATTATTGCCTTTTCTTTGGCTTATCTATGTGGCTCATTTATAATGGCGGTTATCTATTATTTCTATTGATGATATAATTTAAAGAGTATGTATACATTATCTGTCGCACTTCCATATGTGCTTGTTGCCTTTGTGATTTCTTTATGTTTAACACCGCTTGCTAAAAAGATTGGTTTGGCAACTAAGACATATGCGGTTGAAAATAAACGTACCGTACACCATGGTAAGATTGTAAGAATTGGTGGAGTAGCTATGTATTTGGCTTTTGTCATTACAATGGCCATTTTTGTTCACCCTGATTCTACTTTTAATGCGATTATTATTGGCGCTTGTATTGTCTTTATTGGTGGGCTTATTGATGATATGTTTGATTTAAAGCCGATTGTTAAGCTTTTATTTCAAATTGCGGCAGCTATTTATGTAACGTTTGTGGGCAAGATTCAAATTAATGAGCTTAACTTACCTTTTGTGACTATTAATATTGAACCAATTTATTTTATAGTATCGGTATTTTGGATAGTTGGTGTTACTAATGCGATTAATTTAATTGATGGCTTAGATGGCTTATCTAGCGGTCTTTCTATTATCGTACTTTGTGTAATTGGCTTTATTGCCTATCATATGCGTAGAATTGATGCCAGCATAGTTTGCCTTATTATGGTTGGTTCTATTGCGGGTGTCTTGCCTTATAACTTTCATCCAGCCAGTATCTTTGTAGGAGATAGCGGAGCCTTGTTTATGGGATATATGATAGCTTGTCTATCGCTTCTCGGCTTTAAATCAAGTGCTTTTATTTCGTTAGTATTTCCACTTATTATTTTGTTTGTACCGCTGGCTGATACATCCTTGGCGATTATTAGACGAAAGCTAAAAGGCCAAAAGATTTCGGAGGCTGATAGAAGCCATCTTCATCATGTCTTAATGTATAAGATTGGTTTATCACATCGTAATACCGTATTACTTCTTTATTTAGTAACATTACTATTCGGTATTGATGCGATTGTAATGTATTTTCATCAAACAGCTGGCATGATTATGTTGTTTGTATTATGTTTGATCGCTTGGATATTTATTGAGCTTACTGGTATGATTAATCCTAAGGTACATCCTTTGGTTGGTTTATGTCGTAAACTTACTGGTCATCCTAAAAAGAGTAATGATGCGTTTTTTGAAGCAAATAAGATTGATCATAATGTTTAAAAAGTGTTCTATTGTTTTTCTTTTACTATTATTATGTGCTTGTAAACAAGAGGTAGTAGAGGAAAGGAAGGTTTCATTATATAAATTAACGGTTGGTAAAAATGAGATTACGGTTGGTGAATCTTCTTTTAATGATGAAAAGGATTTTTTAAAACAATGTAGTGAATTTCATACTTCTTTAATAAATGATGTTTTAACTGTTTCTTCAATTACTTTATATCTAGATGATGTAAAAGGTAAGATTAAGATTGATGATGATAATTTAAATAGAAAACTAGGTATAGAGAAGACTTGTTATCTATATAATGGTGAGTATATCGAAAAGAATGGCCATGTTTGCATTGTGAGTAAAAAGACAAATGATGGTCATATAAATACGATTTCTTTTTATGGCGATATCTTAAATGATGATATTGATAAGATAGACCATATTATTGTTGAGTATAAATAGTAGAGCTAAATATCCAATGGTTTAATTAGTTTAGACTAATCTAATATTTACTTGTATAAACATCTACATAATAGATTAGGCAAAATACAAAGGTATAAACTACAGTTGATAAAGATTCACATAGTCCATGAACCAGTATGGTTAATATAATTGATGATAAGACTTTGGCTATTGCGCTATCTTTAATTGCGTATAGTTTTTTAGCTGGTAGTATTACAAACCAAATATAAACTAGATACATAACAATACCACCATTATATAGCTCTTGTAAGAGGTGATTATGTGCGTATAAGTATTTGCCTTGTTCAGGTGAGAATATCTTATCGTTATGGTAACCATGACCTATAATTGGTTTTTTCATGATTTCTATTTTAAAATCACGCCATAGGTATTCTCTTAAAGATAGTGTTAAGCTTTTATGCAAGATATCAACTACTAGAAAAGAGAATAAGTATTGGGCATTAAATAAGACAATGGCTACAAATACTACTAAATAGAAGATTATATATGTAAGGATATTGGCGTACCTAAATTTTAGTGAAATAAGTAATGATATAGGCAATATCGCAAGAGCTACTATTGTTGTAGCCGCAAATAACTTTAGGGCTGTTATATAAATGATTAGGCATAGTAAAATCATTCTGATTTTAGCTATTTTGTCTTTATTTAAATAATAATTAATATAGGATACAGTAATAGCTAATATATAGTAAATAAATTGATTATTGTCGTTTTCTAAAATAAAGCTGCAGTCAAAGAATTGACCAAATTTAGGAAATAATAAACATGCAAAGTTAATGTAGATAATTACTTCACAATATATTAATATGCCTTCTATTAAGTTTTTTGTATTATCTTTTACAGTACATTCTACAAACATAAATAGAATGATAATTGTAAATAATGAGTAGCTTAATAAACTAGATGAAAGATTATGACTATTGATGTAAGTAATGATAAATCTTCCTAGACAATATATTATAGATATAATTGTCATTGGTGAGATTTTTTTATTATCTTTTAAATATGGAAGATATTTAATTAATACTACTAAACAACATAATATTCTAATAATAGTCATGGGCAAGTGTTCATTCATGAAATCTACAATACCCATGGGTACTATTAAAAGAAATGTCAATAAGGCTATGAAACACTTATTGCTGGTAAGTGAATTAAATTTGGCTAGTACGTTATTCATTCACTGGCCTCTCGCTAGATTTATTGTTGTTAGAATATATAAAATCTTCCACATGGTAGGCAAGAGTGTAAATTAAAGTGAATACAGCGATTGATACTGATTCACACAAACTATGAACTAATATAGCCAATATAATTGATGAGAAAACTTTCGTAAGACTATTATCTTTATTTTTCCATAGCTTCTTTGCGGGTAATATTACAAACCAAATATAAATTAGATACATTACAATACCGCCATTATATAGTTCTTGTAAGATATGGTTATGGGCGTAAAGATATTTTCCTTTTGATTTGCCATGAGGAGGAAACCATAAAGAGTCTTGTTGATAGCCTATGCCAAGTATTGGTGATTTTACTATCTCTCCTTTAAATTTTGTCCAAACAGGATCTCTTCCTGATAGAGTAATGTCTTTGTGTAAGATATCAACGATTAAGAATGAGAATAAGTGATGAATGTTAAATACTATTATTCCTATAAATGATGCGTAATAAAAACCTATGTAAGAAATGATATTAGCTATCTTAAATTTCTTTGAAATAAATAGCGAAATAAAAAACATAAATATCGCAACTAAATTTGTAGCTGACCAGTATTTTAGTGAAAATAAAACTGTTATACTCCAAACAATTATTAGATTTATAAATGTGTATTTATTCTTATAAAATCCTTATTTGCACATGAAGGGTAAAGATTGCCTTATTTAGGCTCTTTAGCC
>CAVCDR010000054.1:0-15507 GCA_963601025.1 Agathobacter sp.
ACTACTTTTTAATTACCCTATGTTTGAATATTTCAAAATAAAAAGCAATTCATCTCGGTTCTAAAGAGCCGAGTTTCCTTGCTTGGCATTGAAAAATGGTGGTTTAGTTAATATCTAAATCACCATTTTTTCTTAAACCTTTTTAAGAACAATATCACCCCATCCGTAGTTCGAGGTACAAATTAGTACCTCTGTCGTGTCGATCCTTTATAAGAACAATATCACCCCGGAAAGATATAAAAATTCACTTCTCGCATCCAAACGTGTCGATCCTTTATAAGAACAATATTACCCAATGGCGATTTCGTCAATGTGTGGTGTCTCACACCGGAAGTGTCGATCCTTTATAAGAACAATATTACCCTTGAATGTGCTGTTAAGGATATCAACAATCCATTAGAGTGTCAATCCTTTATAAGAACAATATCACCCTTTTTTATTTAAAGAAAGAGGTAAAAATGAAAACTTACAGCGTCAATCCTTTATAAGAACAATATCACCCACGACTTATGGCGACACTTTGATGTTGAAGACCACGTTATGCGTCAATCCTTTATAAGAACAATATCACCCTGATTAAAGAAGAAAATCAACCACTTGATATGGCCAGCGTCAATCCTTTATAAGAACAATATCACCCCAGATTTATCGAGAGATTTTGAAAGAAATCAATGAGATGGCGTCAATCCTTTATAAGAACAATATCACCCTAGACGTTTAGGGTAGAAAATAGGCGTTTTTTTGACACTTTTTTAATCTTTTTAGCTATTTTTCAAATAACGATTACCGGTTTTGTTAAAAATTTTCAATTTTTCTTCGACCATCTCAATTCTAACACACATTTTTTGGTATTTTTTAGCCTGTTTTTTGCCAACTTTGAGGCGATAGTCGAAAAAGCACTATTTTTACTTGCGATTTTCTATGAAATTCATTATATTTTTCACAAATTTTATGTTTATAAGAGCTATTAATTACTTTATTCTATTTATAGTAGTATAGTTAAATCATGGACTTAACTGTTGGCGATATTAAAAAAGTATTAATTAAGTTTGCTATTCCGATAATAATACTGCAAATATTAAATCAAGCATATATGCTTATAGACTCTATCATTGTTTCAAGATTTGCTGGTGGCAATGAATTTGCGATATTATCTAATATCTCTACTCTAACCATGTTAGGCTATTGCTTAATACAAGGTGGTGCTATAGCTAGTAATGTAATATTTGCTAATCTATTTGGATCTAATTCTTATAAAGAAATTATTAGTGCTAAAAAGACCTTTAATATCGTAAATTTCATTTACTCTGTTATAATCTTTTTACTCTACTCGTTATTTGCTAAAGAATTATTAAATCTTATAAATATTCCAAATTACTTACTTGAACAGGCCATAATAGTTTTAATTGTCTATGCCCTAAACTTTATTCCTACTAGCTTAATAATGGTAAACCAAGGTGTATTAACGGGATCTGGTGATTCCAAAACACCAATGGTACTATGCATCATCTTTCAAATACTAAACCTAATATTAGACTATGTCGCTATCGCTATATATAACTATGGTGTATTAGGCGCCGCAGTAGCTTCACTAATTGCCGCTATATTAAGTGCTATCTTTACCTACTATTTAGCTTCTAAAATAGTAAAGCCTCATTACTATAAATGTAAATTCTCGTTTGATTGGCTAAAGAAAGCCATTAACCTAGCTATTCCCTCTACAATATCACAAAGCGTTGTTTCCTTAGGCACCTTTATCTTACAAATAATAGTTAATGGTTATGGCGTAGAAATAATCAACGGTTATAATGTAGGACTCACATTAAACAATGTTATCGCTTGTCCAATACTAGCTTTGTGTACAGGCTATGAAAGTTTTGGAGCACAAAATTTAGGTGCTAATAAATTAGATAGAGTAAAACAAGGCTATAGTACACTACTAAAAATAGGATTATCATCATGTGTAATTGCCTTGGCAATAACATATCTATTAAAAGACTTCTGTGTATCTTTATATATAAGTGATAGCACTTCAATAAGCTATCAATATGCTAAATCACTATTTATGGTAATGTCTCTAAATTACTTTGTATTGTTCTTAAAAAACAGTTTTGACTCTTACTATAAAGCTCATCAAAAAATGAACTATCTCGCCATTATTTCGATAATATGCTTAAGCATAAGAATTATTCTATCCTTTGCCCTAACAAATAAAATAGGACCAATATTTTTAGCTTATGCATGCATTATTTCTAACTTTATTGGCCTTCTAATTTATATTTTCATCAAAAATAGGTGCGCATAATCAAAGAAAGTTACCTTACTATACCTGCGCATAATCAAAAACAATCATATAAAGAGCTTTAAAAGGCCAAAAGTAAAACAAAACCAATCGATTAAGATTGGCTTTCGTTTTTTAAACTAGCTTTAATTAGACCCACAAACAATGGATGTGGTTTATTTGGTCTAGACTTAAATTCAGGATGGAATTGTGCGCCTACATAATAAGTATTACCAGGATACTCAACACATTCTACAAGTCGACCATCTGGAGAAGTACCAGATAGCACTAAGCCATGACTTTCACATTCTTCACGATATTCATTATTAAATTCATATCTATGTCTATGTCTTTCAGAAATTTCTTCTTTCTTATAAGTCTTATGTAAGATACTATTCTTTTTAATAACACAAGGATATGCGCCAAGTCTTAAAGTACCGCCCTTATCAATTTCATCATTTTGATTAGCCATAAAACAAATCATTTGATGCTTACTCTTTGGATCAAATTCTAATGAATTGGCATCCTCAAAACCTAAGACATTTCTTCCAAACTCAATGCACATTACCTGCATTCCTAGACATATGCCAAGTAAAGGCACATTATTTATACGCGCATACTTACATGTCTCAATCATACCCTCAATACCTCTTTTGCCAAAGCCACCAGGTACAATTAATCCATCAATATCCTTAAAACTATCTTCGTTTAATCTTTCAGAATTAATCCACTTAATAGAAAGTTCTGCACTACAAGAATAGCTTGCGTGCTTAAGCGCCTCAACAACCGATAAATACGCATCATGTAAAGCTACATACTTGCCAACTAAACCAATTGTAACCTTCTTAGTAGGATGATTTTGTTTATGAACCATCTTCTTCCACTTTTCAATATCAATTGGATAATCTTCGGGATTCATATGAAGTTCCTTTAAAACAACCTCAGATAAATGATCCTTCTCTAAAGCCAATGGTACTTCATAAATATTAGGTAATGTTAAGTTTTGAATAACACACTCACTAGGAACATTGCAGAACATTGAAACCTTATCAATAATATATTTATCAAGTTTACTATCGCTTCTAAGTACTACAATATTTGGCCTAATACCCAAAGATTGTAATTCTTTACAAGAATGTTGACAAGGCTTAGTCTTAAGTTCATTTGAACCACTTAAATAAATGATTGGAACTACATGAATAAAGATACAGTTTTCAGGGCCAACATCAACTAATACTTGTCTAGCAGCCTCTAAGAAAGGTGTAGACTCAATATCTCCGACAGTACCACCGATTTCACTAATGACAAAATCCGCATCAGTCTTAGTACCTACTTTATAAATAAAAGACTTAATCTCATTAGTGATATGAGGAATAACTTGCACCGTACTACCAAGATACTCACCCTTTCTTTCTTTAGCGATAACGCTAGAATAAACCTTACCAGTAGTAATATTAGAGTATTTATTTAAATTTTCATTAATAAAACGTTCATAGTGGCCTAAATCTAAATCTGTTTCAGCACCATCTTCAGTAACATAAACTTCACCATGTTGCAAAGGAGACATTGTACCAGGGTCAACATTAATATATGGATCTAGCTTTTGAGATGCAACCATAAACCCTCTCTCTTTTAACAGCCTACCTAAACTAGCCGCTACAAGACCCTTACCTAGACCTGAAACAACACCACCCGTAACAAAAATATACTTACTCATAAACACTCCCTCTATTTTCATAAAAAAAGGGTGATAAGGCCTAGCAATTAACTAGTCAACCACCTTTTCTAAGAACAATTCTGTTTAGAATTATAATACATTTTTCTTTATTATTTTTATTAAATTATATTTTTTTACAATTTTATTGAAAGAAACAGTAAAGAACAGTAAAATAAGTGTAGAACAGTAAAAAATAGTAAACGACAGTAAAAAAATGTAAAAACAGTAAAGGAGGCACAATGAATAACAATCCTTACACACTTCTATTTGGAAAAGAGCCAACACAGCTAATATCTAGATCTATACAAACTAACGAAATAATTGAAAATTTCACACAAAACATACCATCTAATCAAATATACATGATTACTGGTGTAAGAGGAAGCGGCAAGACTGTTTTAATGACCAGTGTTGTAAATAAACTAAAGAAAGATAAGAAATGGACATGCATAGAATTAAATGCCGAAAGAGACCTTCTGTCAAGTTTAGCGAGTAAACTTGCAAGCATTAATGAACTAGCACAAATATTTAATGAAGCTAAAATCAATCTAAGCCTATTTAACTTTGGCATTGAAATCTCAAATGCCGCAAAAATAAGCGATATTGAAACAGCCATTAGTAAAATGTTAGAAAGTATTAAGAAAAGAGGAAAGAAGGTATTAATCACTATTGATGAAGTATCAAATACTAAACAGATTAGAGAATTTTCTAGTGCTTTCCAAATTCTTGTTAGACAAGATCAACCAATCTATTTATTGATGACCGGTTTGTATGAAAATATAGAAGAATTACAAAATGAAAAGAACTTAACTTTTTTATATCGTGCACCAAAGATTAGGCTTACTTCCCTAAACATTAACGCAATCGCTAATAACTACAAAAACAATTTTAATCTAAATGATATAGAGGCCATGGAAATGGCCAAACTAACAAAAGGTTATTCTTTTGCTTTCCAAGTATTAGGCTATCTTACCTACAACAATAATGGCAAATACACAGAAATAATTCCTACATACCAACAATATTTAGAAGAATGTGCATACGAAAAAATGTGGTCTGAATTATCAAAAGTCGACAAAAAAGTAATGTATGCGATAGCCCAATGTAAATCAAGCTCAATTCAAAATATACGAGAAAAATGTAATATGAGCACCAATCAATTTAATCCTTATCGTAAAAGGTTAATATTAAAGGGCTTGATAGACGGCAGTGAAAGAGGCTATATAAAGCTAACATTACCATTATTTAAAGAATTTATATTATCAACATACGAAGAAGATTAATATAACTTACCATCTTTAGGATTCCAGATACCAAGTAATTTACCCTGTATATCCTTTTCTTCTACTAAAGAAATACAACTATCATTTACTTCGTATATACAATAACCGAAACAATCAAAGAACTCTACACCCTTATTAGCATTAATCGCTCTAAAGCTAATAGATGGTGCAGTAAAGACATTATCTTCTTTTTTATACCAATGTGTATGGCCATTTAAGATAGCCAGCACATTACTATTCATAATCTTTAATAGTTCATCTTTATTATCTAAAGCTGGAATACCAGACATATCATGAAATTGATGATGCATCAAAACAATTGAATTAGGATTCCTATTAATCGCATCCTTTAACCAAGTCAATCTATCCTTATCTAAGTAACCATTTGGATAGCCATATTCACTATTATCAAAAGAAATGATAGGAATATTATCAAACATATTCTCTCTTAAATAAGGGCCATTATAATCTTTATCATAAAAAGCCTTATAGAATGCCTCCTTATTATCATGATTGCCTAAACAAAGAAAATAAGGAATCTTAAAACTATTAAGAAAATCCTTTAAAGTTTTATAATCGTCTACATTTCCATCATCACATAGATCACCAGTAATACATATACAATCAATATTACTAATTGAATTCAATAAAGTTTCAATCTTAGATAATGAAGAATCCATATTAGCCAATATGGATTCATAAATATTATTATTACTAAAGCTCTTACGATAATGAATATCACTAATATGCAATATTCTCATCTTAACTTCTTTCTAATTATGCCTGTTAAAATATCAAGCAAATAAACGGTCACAATAACCGTAAGTAAGATAATAGAAACCTTATCCCAATTACGTGCTTGAATGGCAAATATTAATGTTGCGCCAATTCCTCCAGCGCCAACTAAACCTAGTGTTGAAGCGCTTCTTACGCCAATTTCAAAGTGATTTAAGATAAGCGAAGCATAAATAGGAAGAAGCTCAGGGATACGTGCATAAAACATTGTCTGAACACCATTTCCACCAACCGACTTACATGCTTCTACCGCATCCTCATTCATCTTTTCCATTTCCTCAGCAAATAATTTACCAAGCATGCCAATTTGATGAACACCAATCGCAAGCATACCTGCAAAAGGACCAGGTCCTACAACTTTTACGAAAATTACCGCATAAATTAGTTCTGGGAAAGCACGTAAGATATCAAGTAGAAACTTGCCAATAGAAGGCACAATAGAATTTTTAGGCCATAAATTTTTACTAGCTAATAAAGTAAAAGGAATAGCTAATATAGTACCTAAAGTAGTACCCGCAAAAGCTATTGCGATTGTAAGTAAAATTAGTGAAAAAACATCTTCGCCACTACCGTCATAGAAATAGGCCCAATTAGGCTTAAATAATTGTCTTAATGTTGAATTAAAGTTAGCCCAATTAAATGAAGAAAAGGCACTAAAATCTAATCCTTGAGCACAAAAGACAATGATTAAAATCAATAGTAAGAAAGTAAATAAACCACTATGTTTCTTAACAAAACTCACGATACCTTCCTCCTTACAAATTCCGATAAAGTATCCGTTATCATAACCACTACGAAGATTGTCAAAATAACTAAAGAAACTCTATCATACTTAAATAGTCCTAATGAAGTATTTAAAATAACGCCAATACCTCCAGCACCTACATAGCCTAGTACTGCCGAAGATCTAATGTTAATTTCCAAAGCATAAAAACCATAGCTAATTACACTAGGTACAATTTGTGGCCAAACAGCCCAAATAGATGTCTTAAACTTGTTGGCGCCAACTGATTCGCAAGCTTCTAGAGCTGATAAATCAATAGTTTCAATTGCTTCATAGAAAAGTTGTGATGTAAGTCCAAAGGTAAATATTACAATAGTAAGAACACCTGTTCCCTCACCTATACCAATCATTGAAACAAGTATTGCCGCAAGAAGCATATTAGGAATCGTTCTTACAACATTTAATAAGAATCTAAAAATACTTGTTACCACCTTATTTTTAGTAACTACCGTTGTAGCTAAAAAAGAAAATGGTATAGCCAATAGTACGCCTAATATAGTGCCCAAAACAGACATCTTAAGTGTACAAATTAGAGGGTCAATAAGCTTTGGGAAATAAGAAAAATCTGGAGTAATAAGCTTCTTTAAAAAAGCCACTACTTGATCAGAATTAGAAAAGACTTCCTTAAAATCAACGCCTACACTATTGCTGGCAGTGATATAACAAAGCACAATAAGGATTAGTACAAAAAGATGTTTATACCAATTAAAATGTACTGTATCCTTTAGTTTCATTATGCCGACTCCTTATTTAGAGTATAGTTTCCCTTATAAATCTCTTTTAATTTATCCTCAGTAAGTTCACTTGGCTTGCCGTCAAAAACAAGCTTACCATCTTGTAAGCCAATTATTCTAGTTGCGAAATGCTTTGCCAACTCTACTGAATGGATATTAACAATAATCGTTGCCCCAGTACTTTGATTAATCATTTGTAAATCAGATAAAACTTTATTTGATGTAACTGGATCAAGAGAAGCAACAGGCTCATCAGCTAAAATAATATTAGCCTCTTGAAACAAAGTTCTAGCAATACAAACTCTTTGTTGTTGCCCACCACTCAATTCATCACATCTACTATGCACTTTATTCTCAAGACCAACTTTCTTCAGTACATCAGCAACAAGAGCGTACTCTTGCTTAGAAAATAAGCCAAGTACGCTCTTTAAAGTACTATAAGACCCAAGTTTCCCACTCAAAACATTCTTTTGAACAGTACTCCTCTTTACTAAATTAAATTGTTGAGAAATCAAGCCAATATGGGTACGCAATTGCTTCAACTCTTTCTTGTTAGCCTTAGTAATAGACTTACCATCAATAAAAATCTCACCCTCACTTATTTCATTAAGACGATTAATAGACCTAAGTAAAGTTGACTTACCTGCACCAGATAAACCAATAATGCAAAGATAATCACCATCATTAATTGTCAAATTAATGTGGTCCATTGCCTTAGTGCCATTTTTATAAACCTTTGAAGCATTCTTGATTTCAATCATAAATTACTCTGCAGCCTTTGCAATATAAGCTTCAATAGTATCGTATGCAGCCTCATCAGCTTCAGTATAAGCAGTATGACCCCACATAGCCATAGCCTCCTTACCTTCATCATCATTTGGCATATTTAAGAATACTTCCTTAACCTTTTCTTGCATTTCTGCACTCATTGAAGGAAGAACGGCAATCGCATCATTTGGAATATCACCTTCAGTTAAGTAAAGAACTTTTAAATCTGTGAATAAGTCATTATTTTCAAACTTACTAGAGAAAACATATCTAGCACCCTCGAAGACAAATGCTGCATCAGCTTGGCCTTCTAAAACAGCTGTAATTTCAGATGGGATATCATTTACTGTAACAATTGTACAATCACTTGTAGGATCAATACCTAAATCCTTCATTTCAGCTACAGGATAAATATAACCAGAAGCAGAGTTAGCACTTAAAGTCGCAATTGTTTTACCCTTTAAATCAGTTAAAGAAGTCATATCACTATCAGCTCTTACTAAAACTTCACCCTTAAATGAATTAGCACTAGAACCAGTGATAGGTTGTTCATTTTCATCATAATCAACTAATGAAGAAGATAATACTGCCTTAGCAGCACCTTGGCTTCTTGCTTGTACATAAGCAGCAGGAGGCATAATACCAATATCAACTTTACCAGATGCCATTGCTTCAACAATAGTTGAATAGTCAGTAGCTACTGTAACTGTAACATCAACGCCTAATGCCTTGCTTAAGTATTCAGCAAATGGCTTACACTTAGCATCCATTGAACCATCATTGTTTGTAGGAACAAATTGAACAGTTAAAGAAGTTTTTTCACTAGAATCACTACTAGAATCATCACTCTTTGAACTTGAACTACATGCACTCATACCAATGATAAGACATGCAACGATTAACGCCTTTAAAAATCTACTCTTTCGCATAATCTCCTCTTTCTTTTTAATAGACAAGAAACATTATACTTGGTAAATTATCTAGTTACATAAGAAAATGTAAATTTTTACATAAAATTTGAAATTAATTGAAATCAATAAAAGGAAGCAGATATAAAGGCATCGTTATTTTCTTATCTTGCTTACCAATATTTTGTGAAGAAAATTTAAAACCATAAGGTATTTTTTCATCTTGTAACACAGCATTTAATGATTTTGTACCTGTTCTACCAGCCTTTACTTCAATAGGCACAATACCATCTTTTGTCTCAATTATAAATTCTATTTCTTGTGTAGCCTTCTCATTTCTAAAGAAATGTAATCTATTGATTCCTTTTTTGTGTAAAACACTAGCTGCAAAAGCTTCGTATATTCCACCTTTCGCAACACCCAAAACTAAATTTTCAGGCTTTTGTTCAATCGCTAAATCTTGAATAAGCAATTGTTTCATTTCATAGCTATAAGTACTAATTAAAAAACCTGTGTCGTTATGATACATTCTAAAATTATTTTCTATTTCAAACATATTCAAAGGGTATTGGAAAGAAGAAACATTGAATACAGGTATAACCATATAACTAGCCATTAGCCAATCTAGAGATGATTCAAACATTGCGCCATTGCTTCTCTTGATTACTTTCCCAAATTGAAACTTATGATTTTCTTTAGACAATTGAGTTGAAATAGATTTGTAACACATCTCGGTTTTGATCTTAATTTCAGGATCCGCATATCTTGCGATATCATTTAGATAATCTTGATATATATTTCTTTGTACCCCATCGGCAATATAGTAATCATGTGTATCAACAAACCTTTGGACTACTTCTGGCATACCACCTAAAACAAGGTATTGTTGCATATACTCCTTCATCTTTTCATGTACGGCAAAAGGAACACTCTTATCATATTCTTTATTGTTGGCAAACTTTTTTATATTATCAATTATCTTCTCATCAATTCCTAACGCCCAAAGAAACTCTTCAAAATCTAGAGGATACATCTCTACATGCTCAACTGACCCAACAGGATAAGATGTATGTGTATTGTATCTTATGCCTAAGGCACTTCCTGAACAAATGACATCGATTCTCTTATCACTGGCAAGAAACTTTAAAGCAGTAGTTGCGTTTGAACACTCTTGAATCTCATCTAAGAAAAGTAAAGTATTACCTTCTATTATTTTTACACCAGGCATATAAAGGCCCAATTTCATCACAATAGAATCAGTATCTAATTCTTCTGAAAAAACATTTATCAAACTTGGACTTTCAATAAAATTAATCTCGATAAAACTATCATAATTTTCTTTCGCAAACTCTCTAACACTATACGTTTTACCTATTTGTCTAGCTCCTTCTAAAAGCAAACACTTTGTTGAATTTGCGCTCTTCCATTTTGAAAGTACCTCATTTATTTTTCTTTTAAGCATAATTTTCCCTCAATATAATTATAATCAAAAAAGCACAAAAATTAATGACAACTAGGAAAAATATCCTTATAGCAATATTTTTCCAGGGAGAAATATTATAAGTCTTATATTTTTTCATAACAATCTTTAAATTTTTCTTCCATAAATAAAACATCATATTTAAACATGACAATTTCAAATATGCCATATCCAAATATGATAAGTATAAGAATCTTATGTTAATAAATTATAATTCCTAGTAATGCCGCCACTATTATTACCATAATAGGGCTTGCCTTATGACCACGTATTCCAATAAGTGAAACACATCCCACAAGGAATAAAACTATCGCCTTAATATCAATATATTGAAACGGTAATGACGCTTTTAGATTAACGTTGATAGCCGAAAACAGTATTGTAATGGCGCTAGATACAAGATTGGCAACAATACAAGTAGTTAGTATCAATGTAACATTCTTTACAAATTTGTTTTCTTTAAATTTTTCATACAAGTATGCAAGTAAGATAACAATTATTAAAGATGGTAAAACGAAACCAATTGTCGCAAGGAGCGCTCCCCAAAAGCCGCTTACCATACCGCCTACAAAAGTTGCACAATTTAAGCCAAAGGGGCCTGGTGTCATTTCCGAAATGGCGAAAATGCTATTTAAATCACTAATAGTTAAATACGCTCTACTATCAACCGCATATTCTTCAACCATCGCGATTGATGAATAGCCACCACCAAAACTAAATAGACCTATTATGAAGAAATGCCAAAACAAATCAATTAGTACCATTTTTAGCCTCTTTATGTTTTTGAACAAACGTTAAAATAATACCAATTGCCATACTTGCAAGCATAAGTATCATTACATTTACATCTACAAATCTTGTTAAGATGAAAAAAATAAGAAATAGTCCTATTAAGTAAGGATTTTTCCTTTTTATCAAAGAAATCGTCATCTTACTAACCACAACCACGATGATGGCTGCGGCAGCAGACTTAATACCCTTAAGCATATGTATCACAATAACACTATCACCTACTTGTTTATATACCTTAAGCAATAATACTATGGTTACAAATGGAGGTAATATAGAAGCTAATACCGCCACTAAGACACCCTTTATGCCCCTTAATCTATAGGCAACAAGAATTGATATGTTAATTACTGTTGCCCCTGGTGCTGAAAGTACAATTGTTAACATTTCATCCATATCATCTTCTGATATCCACTTTAATCTATCAACGAATCTATCTTTCATCATGGAAATAATGGTTGTACCACCACCAAACGCAAAAATGCTCAATGTTAAAAATTGAATAAATATTTCTGATAATTTTATTTTGTTATTTTCTTTTGTGTCCACTTTATATTCCATACTCTATTACAAATTTATTAATATCTTCCGAAAACTCCTCATTGGCAAAATACTTATCCTGATTCTTTGTAAGATCAAGGATAATATCATTTGGCGTTCCAATAATAACATCATCCTTATTAAAGCCTACTGCGCTGATAATCGAATCACCCTCTTTAATATATCCATCATAATTAACAGATATTATCTTGTCATCAAGAGGAAGCTCTGCACGAATTGGCTCAAATCCATATATTTTATCCTTAGAATGCATTTGAAAAAATAACTTATCATCACAAGAAAAGACCACTTGTAAGAAACATGGCCAAACATCAAATGCATTTAAAACACCTATTACCTTATATTCTTTCACTTTATATCAAGCCTTTCTTAATGTAGTAATTGTACAATATCTTCTTTACGCGTTGATTACTCTCACTACCCGCATTAATATTAAAAGTACTATATTTTAAGATATCTACAGGCCTGTTAATAGAACTAATAAAGTCATTAAATTCTTTTGTTCTACTTTGTTCTGACGAAATAACAATGGCCTTAAGATATTTACTTAATTCAATAGGATTTCTAGCGACATTTTCAATAGTACGACAACGGGTATCAAATTGTAGATCACAAAATCTACGAATACTATTTAATAATGCATAAGAGAACAACTCTTCATTATCTAAAATATCAATATCCATCATCTTTTCAATATTAGTGCCAATACTAATGTAATATTTCATATTGTTACCCGAAAATAACGAAATAAATTTCTTAATAGCATCTATATCAGCGGGAATCCTATAGTTATTGATATCAATACTATTTTCAACTATTTGACTATATCTTTTTTCAAAGTAGGCTCCTGTATCAAATACAAAGACATTCTCCAATAAAGATTCGACTGGTTCTAATACAAAACAAACCGGAAAAATCGTTTCTTTATAAGCAGGTCTGCCAATAAATGTATACACAAGATCTTCATTAAAAACATCGCATTTACTAGTTTCAATTTTTCCGCTTTTAAAATAATCGTGCGAACATTTTACACTATCTCTTACATGCATGCCATCTGCCTTATGAATAAGGGGTAATACTTTAATATTTTCATAATTTTTGGCATGCTCCAAACTCTTTTCAAAAGACGTCTCACTATAACTTTTTATTACATAACTATCATTCAACATTGCTATATCTTCCAATTGATAATTATATAATTGTCTGCACAAGAAAAGAGACATTTTAAGATATTTTAATCAAACTTTATCTCAATTTGTCTCTACTACATTGTTCCTTGATATCTATTTCTAACTTTTATTCAACTGTAACTACCTTAGCTAAATTTCTTGGCTTGTCCACATCTCTTTTTAAAACCATAGCCAAGTGTTTAGCTAATAATTGGAAATACACAATACATGCAAGCTCTAGATTCTCTTTACTATCACCCTTAAGCATGTATGTTTCCTTAATTTGTTTTGTATCTAAACCATCACTTGTAATAAGAATGACCCTACTTTTTCTAGATGCACATTCCTTTAAATTATTGATGGTCTTAATATTTAATTCCTCATTTAAGCTTAAACCAAACACCACACTATCTTCATCAATCAATGCAATAGGACCATGTTTAATCTCACCCGCCATATAAGTATTCACATTAAGATAAGCTAACTCCTTTATCTTTAAAGCTCCCTCAAGCAAGCTAATATAGTCAAATCCTCTGCCTAGTAAGAAGATTTTCTTTTTATAAATTGATTTAGCCAAACTCTTAATACTATCTTCGTCAGCCAATATCTTATTTATCGTATCAGGCAATAGATATAGTTCCTTAATCTTTTCCTTAACTTCATCCCTAGACATTTTGTTTCTAAGTAAAGCTAAATAATAGGCAAACAGCTTTAATATTAATAACTGCGAAGTGTATGCTTTAGAGGATGCCACCGACATCTCTCTACCCGCCAAAGATAATAAATAATAATCAGAAATATGCACTAGCTCACTATTTTCAACATTCACCAAAGCAAGCAATTTACAACCAAACCTCTTGCCATATTTACTGGCTTCAATCGTATCGATTGTTTCGCCAGATTGTGATAAAGCAATAAGCAAAGTCTTGTCATCAATAAAATGTTCATGATAATTAAACTCACTCGCTACACTTACATTACATTCTATCTTGGCATACTTTTCAATTAACTCTTTCACAAATAGACACGCATGATAACTAGTACCGCAGGCAATCATTTCAATCTTATTTATCTTCTTAAGTTCATTTTTATCCAAGGTGAAATTAGGCAAATCATCTTTGACATAATGATTTAAACAGCCCATTAAAACAGAAGGCTGTTCATGTATCTCTTTATCTAAATAACTATCATAATTATTTAAATCAAGATTAACATTCTCATTTAATTTATGACTCTTAATCTTAACGCTATTTAGATCTTCATCATAAACTTTAACACCATCACTAACTTCAAGTATTTGTTTATCCTCCAAGACAAAATAATTCTTAAAAGATCCATTTAAAGGTAATGTCTCGCTCGCTATTAAATGTTCTCTTTGATTGCTCGCAAACACCAGTGGACTAATATGCCTTGTTGCATAAATATGATTATCAAACCCATCAAACATCATAAGTAAAGCATAAGTGCCCTTTAAGATACTTGTTACTTTACTAATAGTTCTTAAAGGATTGCCATCATATAGCTTATTAAGTAAGCTACATACTACCTCGCTATCCGTATTAGATTTTAAATCATCTAAATGATACTCATCAATTATTTCCTTATAATTTTCAATAATGCCATTATGAACTAAAGTAACTTTTCCAACCTTAAAAGGGTGAGCATTCTTATCATTTACTTCGCCATGTGTTGCCCACCTAGTATGACCAATGCCGCAGTTACTATTTAAATTCTTATTCCTTAATTTATTTTCTAAATCACTAGTTCTGCCAGCTAACTTATAGACCCTAACTTTCCCACTATTAAAAAGAGCTATGCCAACACTATCATAGCCCCTATATTCAAGTAGCTTTAGGGAATCAAGTAGCTTATTATAGGCATTATTAAAACCTACATAACCAATTATTCCACACATAATATTCTCAACTTTCTATTATTATAATTTATTCTATTAAATTGCCTCTGTTTTAAGATTACTCCTATATTTAGCAATTTATTCGTAGTAGATTCTACGGAAGGTACCCGCCGAAAATTCGATAATCCTTCTCCTCGTTAACCCATCAAAGGGTGCTTGGCGCTAGTTGAGAAATAGATATCTTTCAAAGAACAACACCAAAATTATAAAACATCCTCAACATAAAAAGAAGTCCAATGACTAATGGACATTCTTCTCAATAATGACTTTTACTTCATTGATGCTTAATTTTGTTGCCTGTGAAATTTGATCAAATGTATAAC